>JBCCRV010000037.1:0-19484 GCA_039201085.1 Myxococcota bacterium
CGTGGGTGGTGGTATGGGAGCTGCTGGGTTGTTCGAAGTTCTCTGACTCTTCTCCGGGTGTGGATTCGTGTGAAGGCGCATGCGCGAGTTTGAAGACACGCCCTAGACCGGTTCGAACCGGTCTAGCTACCGACGAGCTTGGAACCGGGGGCGATTGCGGCGTCGACGGGATCGACGATGAGCGTGAGTGGCGGGTTGTCCGCGTGAAAAGCGCTGCCCCAAGCCACCCGCTTCACGTGCAGGGGTGCGCTTTCGCCCGCGGGGCGCTTGAGGTGGACCGTTTCGCCGGGCGCGATTTCACCCTCGTAGTCCTCCATGATCAACACCCGATCGCCTTGGAGCACGTAGGTTCGACCGACCGTGCCTTCGAAGTTGGAAGCCATCTTGCTCTCGTGTCCTTCAGTGCGGCGAACGGGCCGCATCCGCAGTGTGCCGTCGGCGGCGCCGGGTTTCAACGGTTGGCCCCCATTGCACACGCGCGCAGCAACACGCGAGCGCATCGACTCTTCCCAGAAAGTCGATGCCGACCCTCAATAATGCATGGTATTTCCCCGGCGGCAGACGCCGCAGTCTCGCGGCACCGGTTGGGAATCGGCCTATGGTGACTTTCGGAGATAGGCTAGCTGTCGAAGTCGACGATCATGTCTTCGACTTCGATTTCCACTTCCGAGCCACGCATTTCCTCCACGAGCGCATCCTCGATGGCGTCGGCAATGGCGGCGGTCGGATCGTCGTTGGGCGTCGGGAACTCGCTGACGGCCCGTAGCTCGGTGAAGGACACGCGCTCGGTCGCGCCGGTGACTTCGGCGCAGATTTCCGTGAGTGCTGCGGCGCGCCGGGTGATCACCTCGACGGCAGAGGGATCGTTCGTGTCCGGAAACACGCCCGTATCGACGACGGCGGCGCGCGCACCCAGCTCGAGGAAGTTTGGGGCGTTTTCGACGCTGATGCCGCCGGAAACGAGTAGGGGACGCTCCGGAAAGGAGGACGCGACCTTTTCGAAGTAGCGCTCGCCGCCGGCCATGACGCCGATGGGATGCAGCATGACGAGGTCCGCGCCGGCCATGAAGGCCGTGTGCACCTCCGAAGGCGTAAAGGCGCCCGCGATAACGGAGAGTCCGCGCATCTTGGCCTGCTCGATGATTGCCCAGTCCACGACCGGCGAGATGATCAACTCCGCCCCGGACGCCACCGCCACGCTGAGCTGATCGGGGCTTCCGATATTGGACACGCCGACGACAAGACCGGCCTCGTCGGTCAGGTCCGACACGACCTCCGTCACCTCGGGCAGGGTCACGGGCACGCCCAGCACGCGAATCCCGCCTTCGGAAACGGCCTTCGCCCACTCGAAGATGCGCTCCTCGATCGGTGTCTCGATAACCGCGATCAGTCCGCGCTCGAGGATCTCATCGACGACGCTCATCGCTCCGCTGCTCCGCTGCCGCTCATCGCTGAGGAAAGGCTAGCTCACTCAACCGCGGTCCGATAGGGCCAAAGGACGGGTCAGGTTTGGGGTGGGGGAGGTGCGGCGCGTACGAGCGAACGGGCGCCGCTCCGCGGCGCCGCCGGGCGAGTCCGGTGATGCGCCTGAGCATGCGAAAGCGTCCGGAAGGGTCGTCGATGGCGTCGATGGCCGGCTCTTGGGGGCGCCGAGCGGCGCCCCTAAAGCGCTCAGGGAATGATAAGAACGTCGTCGACGCCGAAGCCCTCGCGCGTGCCGCTGGCATCCGTTTGCATGACGAGGCGGACACGAACGCCGCTCTGGCCTGCGGCGCCCGTCATTGGATGCGAGGCGCGTCGCCAAATGCCGTCCGTCGGCGAGCTGTCGCTATCCCACCAGTCGTTGATGTCGTTGTACCAGTTCTCGCCTGATCCCACGGCGCCTAGCCGGGCCCAGTTCATGCCGCCGTCCGTCGTGATTTCCATGAACACGCGGTCGCCCGTCGAGTTCAAGCGGAAGATCTGTGAGAAGCTGAACGTCGGGTCCGTCGCGGCTCCGCTAAAGTCGAAGCAGGGACTAACGAAGAAGCTCATCTCGTCGTTGTTGTGGTCGCCATCGAGGTTGGTGACCCACGCGTTGACCGGTGAGTCCGCGGTGGAAATCGCCGTGTCGCTCGGCACGCCGTACTCCCAGCTGCTGTTCAGGCCGAAGGTCTGCCAGTCGCCCGGGCCATCCTCGAAAAGCTCACGGTACATTCCACCCAAAGGTGCGTTGAGCGTGAGCGAGTCGTCGTTGTTGTCGGCGTTGAGGTCGGCCAGTGCCGTGGCCGTGGCCGCGACTACGCCGCCCGCCACCGAGCGCTCGAACGTTTCGCCGGGAGCGAGCAGCCCCGTGACCGTTTCGCTCATCGGTGCTCCACCGTCGACAACCACCTCGAGATCAAAGTTTGTCAGACCCCCCGTGCCAACGTTTGTCACACGCACAAGAGCTGCGTTGCACAGCACGGGTGAGGGCACCACTTCAACCTGCAGGTCCGGCGATGCTGGCGCCACCAGGACGTCGTCGAAGGCAACGCCTTCCTCCGTGCCGCTGATGGTGTCGGCGCTGAAGACGAAACGCAGGCGAACGTCGCGTTCACCGGCCGTTCCGGCGAGCGTTGTCGAGACGTTGATCCAGCCGCCGCTGCTTCCGCCGAAGCCCGGCGCCGACGACGGGTACCATCCAACGCTTCCGGTGCTTTCCTCCACGCGCTCAAAGGTGGTGCCTCCATCGATGCTGACTTCCACAAAACCTTCGTCGAAGATCGTCGTGCCGATGATCTCCGTGTTGAAGTTGACGGCCATCGAGAGGATGGGATCAAAGGTGGCAGAGCCGAGGTCGAAGGGAGGCGAGGTTACGGAGTCGTTGTCGCCGTTCTCGTAGTCGCGCGTGAGGCCCGTCGCCCAGGCGCCCGTTCCGCTGTTGGCGCCCGCAAGAACGCCGTTGGCGGGCGTTCCCCACTCCCAGAGCGAGCCCGCGGCGGTCCAACCACCGTCGCTGCCCTCAAAGTCCTCCGAGTAGAACTGCGTGAGGGCGGTGCACGTTCCGGCGTCGCACTCCATCGACGCACAGTCCTCGGGCACGGTGCAGGTCGTTCCTCCGGGGCAGCCACCGCAAGAGCCGCCGCAGTCGACGGCGATCTCGTCGCCGTTCTGCGTTCCGTCAAGGCAGCTCGTGCACGTGTCCCCGTCGCAGCGCTCGGACGCGCAGTCAGACGGCATCGTGCAAGCGGTTCCGTCCGGGCAGCCTCCGCAGGTCCCGCCGCAGTCTACGTCGACCTCACCGGCGTCGAGTTCGCCGTTGCTGCAGAGCGCTGCGCGAACGAAGATCAGCCAAACGCCCGTCGAGGTGGTGCTGCCGCACTGGCCCGTGCTGTCGTCGTTGCCCCAGTCGGTGGGGTCCGTTTGGTCCATGCCGCCGGCGTTGAAATCGACGGTGAAGTCGCCGTCGTCACCGCACGAGTCTTCGCCCTCAAATCCGGAGGAGTCCAGCCACGCAGCACCTTGTTGAAGTCGCTCGCCCGTGAGGTTGTTCTGGCGTTCGGGCGAGGGGTCCATCCCGTTCGTGTTGGAGGAACCGTCCGCGAAGCAGGTGTCGTCCGGGTCGGTCGACGACGTGATCTCGTCGTACCAGTCGTTTCCGTAGAAGGAGAGGTCGACGTCGTTTGTGCTGCTTCCCGGCCGACGGCAGGCGAAGCGAATGTCCATGCGCGGAAGCTCGAGGGCGCGAAGACCGCCCCATACGCCATCGTTGCCGCTCGAGGGCATGAGCGTCGCAAGGTCGTCGTAGTAGGGCGTGGCGAAGTCGTCGAGTCGGTCATTCAGCGTCGACGCCACAAGCGTCCAGCCGCCGCCGTCCGTTTCCATGTCGCAGTAGACGAGTCGTGCCGGCTCCGTCTCCGAGGGCTGAATCAAATAGGTGCCGCTCGTCGCCTCGGAATCGGCGATCAGGATATCCAAGCACGAACGCTCACCGGCCGCGCACGATCCGTCCTCATCGCAGTTGTTCGACGCGCAGTCGCGATCGAGTGTGCAGGCCTCACCCGTTGCGCAGCCCGCGCATGAGGCGCCGCCACAGTCAACGGCGGTCTCGTCACCGGTCATCATCCCATCCGAGCAGCTCGCGCAGATGTCGTCTTCGCATCGCCGCGAAAGGCATTCGGGGCCGTCTCCGCACGTAGTGCCGTCGGGGCATCCAGGGCATCCGCCCCCACCGCAGTCAACCTCGACTTCGCCGGGATCAAGCACTTCATTCAGGCAGGTTTCCGTTAGGCAAAATCCACCTGTGCAGGTCCCCGACGCGCAGTCGAGCGAACGGCCGCAGCGCAGTCCGGCTTCACATGGCGCGCAGTCCGAACCGCCGCAGTCGATGTCCGACTCGCCTCCGTTTCGGATCTCGTCGAAGCACGCGGCGGTCTGGCAGAAGCCTTCCCGGCAGCTGCCTTCCGCGTCGCAATCCGACGGCTCAACGCAGGGGGAGCCGAGCGGACATCCGGGGCAGCTGCCGCCGCAGTCGGGGCCAAGCTCGTCGCCGTTGCGAATTCCGTCCGTGCAGCGCGCGGGCTGGCACTCGCTGATGCAAATGCCGGAAGTGCAGTCCGTGCCAAACACGCAGTCGAGGCCCGCGGTACAGCGCGCTTCGCAGACGTCACCGCCGCAGTCGACGTCCGTCTCCGTGCCGTCCTGGCGTTCGTTGTCGCAGCCGGGCTCGACGCGCAGATCCGGCGCGTCCATGCGCATGTCGCCCATGCCCATCTCGGCCGGTCCTCCGTCTACGCCCATTTCCGGGCTCACGCCGACCTCTTCGGTCGTCATTTCCATGCCGCCGTCGACCATCCCCATCTCGGGGGCGTCCATGCCCATGTCATCCATCGCGGGTGCGCGGTCGTCATCCCCGCAGGCCGACAAAACCACCATAAGTGCAAGCAATCGTCGCATCGTATTTGATCCTCTTTCGCGCCCTGGCGCGCCAGCCGACCAACCTAGCACGTCCGCACGGGGATGCATCGCTTGCATTCGACCGGACGTCCGCGCGCGACCAAGTTCGCTCTCGACTTCCGATAACGCGCCATCTTTCCTGCGAAGTCGACGAAAATACCGAGTATTTTCAAAGTCCGCCGGGGTCAACGGGTCGTGCGTGAAGGGGGCGCTTCGGCGCCTTGATCGCTGGCGAAACGTGAATGAGCGATTTCCCAGAGGATGCGTTGCGCCCGATCGATCGACCCAGTAGCTTCGGGCGCCGTGTCCACTGGAAAGACCTTCGTCCTCGATACGAACGTGCTGATTCACGATCCCGAGGCCATCTACAAGTTCGAAGAACACGACGTCGTCATCCCTATCTTCGTCATCGAGGAAGTGGACCAGTTCAAGAAGGAGCTGAGCGAGCGCGGACGCAACGCGCGAAAGTTGGCGCGCACGCTCGACGATCTTCGCGAGAAGAATGGCCACTCGCTCCAAGAGGGCGTGTCGCTCACGGAGGAGGGCGGTCGCCTCGTCGTAGCTGTGCCCGGCGACCATCGGCTCGAGCGCCAGCGCGACAACCGTCAGATGGACCACGCCATCATGAATACGGCGCTTGCCCTGCGCGACGCGCATGAGGACCAGCAAATCGTCTTTGTGACGATGGACAGCAACCTACGCATTCGCGCCGATGCGCTGGGCCTTCGTGCGGAAAACTACGAGGGCGGACGACTTCGTGTGTCCGAGCTCTACTCGGGCATGTTCGACATTGCGGCGGACAAGGGCTCGGTCGATCGGCTCGGCAAGCGCGACACCGTGTCCCTCGAAGACATCGACGTTCCGGAGATGCACCCGAACGCGGGCGTGGTGCTTCGCGACCGCACGAACGACCGCCATACCTCGCTCGGCCGCTACGACGCCGAGAACCACACCGTTCGACCGATTCGCGTGTCCCGCGACGGCGCGTGGGGCATTCGCCCGCGAAACCTCGAGCAGTATATGGCGCTCGACATGCTGCTCGACCCGGACGTGCACCTCGTGAGCCTCGTCGGCAAGGCAGGCACGGGTAAGACCCTGCTCGCGGTGGCGGCGGGCCTGCAGATGGTGCTCGACGACCGCGCCTTTGCGCGCCTCGTCGTGTCCCGTCCGATATTTCCCCTTGGCCGGGATGTCGGCTATCTGCCCGGCACCCTGGAAGAGAAGCTGAACCCCTGGATGCAGCCGATCTTCGACAACCTCGAGTACATTTTCACCGGGCGCCGCCGGCCCGATGCGGGCTACCGCGATTACCAGGACCTGATCAACCAGGGCATCCTGCAGATCGAGCCGCTGACGTACATTCGCGGCCGTTCCTTGCCCCAGCAGTATTTGATCGTGGACGAAGCGCAGAACCTCACGCCCCACGAAGTGAAAACGGTGATCACGCGCGCCGGCGTCGGCACAAAGATCGTGCTCACGGGCGACCCGGACCAGATCGACAACCCCTACGTCGACTCGGCGAGCAACGGCCTCACGATCATTGCAGAGCGTTTTCGCGGCGAGAAGATCGCCGCCCATATTACGCTCGTGAAGGGCGAACGCAGCGAACTCGCCGAGCGCGCCACGCGCCTGCTTTGACCGTCCGCCCGTCGAACGCCGAGCGTCGCCAGCAGCGGGCCATCGACGACCACCTCACGCGCGTCGCCCTTGAAGCGCGTTCGCTCGTCGAACGCGTGCGCCCCCTGAATCTCGATGCGCGCGCCTCCCGCATCGCTGCCCTTCGGCGCCGGGAACGGCTGCCGCCACTGGCGCACGGCGAACCCGGACATGTGTCGGACGACGCTTGGCGGAGCCTTGAGGAAGGGCGTCGTTTGGCCCGGGAGGGCGTGATGGCTGCGGCCTACGACGCCCGCTTCGGCGAGCTGGAGCTTGAGCTCCGCATGGTCGAGGCCGTGGGCTCGCCCGCGCTCGTGGACCTGTCGCTGAAGCGCTTCGACGTAGGGCCGCCGCTCGTCGAGCGCGCAGGCGCGATGCTCTCGGCGTTGACCAATGCGTCCGACGAGCCGGAAGATCTCCTACGGGCGCCCGCCGTGGCGCAGCTCTTTCGCGATCTGGCCGAGGGAGCGGAGCTCCGGGTATCCGTTCGCATCGAACCGTCGATGACGTCACTCGCCGCCGCGGGTGAACGCACCGTGTACTTGTCCGATCGCCCGCTGCCTCGGCGCGAAGCGTTGCGCATCGCAGTCCATGAGCTGCTCGGCCATCTGACGTCGTCAGCCAACTCGCGTCTGCACCGCTTCGATCTTCCCCGCGCGGGCAGCGCCGGGTCCCTTCGCGACCAAGAAGGGCTCGCCCTTCAGCTGGAAGCGGAGAGCGGCTTGCTGAGCGCTCCTCGCCTGCGCCGGGTTCTTGGGCGCACCGTGGCGGTGCAAATGCTTCGCGAGGGCGCGAACTTCTCCGAGTGCGCCCTTGCCCTTCACGACCGGCATGGCTTGCCCGAAGACGATGCGGTGGACGTTGCGACGCGCGCCTACCGAGGTGGCGGCTTCGCACGGGATGCGATCTATCTGCGCGGATGGCAGCGCGTTCGGCGCGCCCTGATACACGAGCGCTCCGCCCTCGATTGGCTTCGCTTGGGGCGCTTCAGCGTCGATGACGTGGGCGCCCTCGGGGGGCTCCTCGACGCCGGCTGGCTCTCGCCCGCGCGCTACAAGCCGAGCTTGTCGCGCAGCCTTTCGGCCACGGGACCGGGCACGAGTTCGGAGACGTTGCCGCCCAGCTTGGCGGCTTCCTTGATGATCTTGGACGAGACGTAGAAGTACGCGTCGTCTGCCATGATGAAGACGGTCTCGACCTGCGGATTGAGGTGACGGTTCATGTTCGCCATCTGCAGCTCGTATTCGAAGTCGGCGACGGCCCGCAGGCCCCGCAGGATCGTGCGCGCGCCGCGGCTTCGGCAGTAGTCGACGAGCAGCCCATCGAAAGAGTCGATCTCCACCCGTTCCGGCTCGTCCGTCACTTCGGGGATGGAGGCGCGGATCATGTCGATACGTTCTGCAACGCTGAAGAGCGCGTTCTTGTTCTCGTTGTGCAAGACGGCGACGACGACCTTGTCAAAGACCGTCAGGCCGCTCTTTAGAATGCTGGTGTGGCCGTTGGTAATCGGGTCAAAGGATCCTGGGTAGACAGCAGTGCTCATCGGACGGGGTCTTTCAGCGTGGCGATCGTGACGCGCGTGTCACCATACTCGTAGCTGCGGCTTGCCAAAAGAAATCCATCGAAGGTCGGGCCGCCTTTCGCTGTTTCGACCACCACGGTCGCGCCGGACGCGACGCTCGCGAGCGGACCGAGAACCGTTTCCAGGCGTTCGGCGTCGGCGTAGGGCGGATCCAGAAAGACGAGCGAAGCCGCCGAGAGCGTTCGCTCGGGCGCGCCGAAGGCGTCGGCTTTTTTCAACGTCGTTCGCCCCGCTAGCCCAAGCGCCGCAACGTTTTTTCGGAGCGTTCGGAGGACGCCGCCATGCTTGTCGACGAGCGTGGCGTGCGTTGCGCCCCGTGAGAGGGCCTCGAAGGCGAGCGCGCCCGACCCGGCAAAGAGGTCCAGCACGGTCGCGCCCTCAAGGCACCCGCGGCTCTCGAGGGCGGAAGCGAGCGCTTCCCGGACCCGAGCAGAGGTCGGACGGGTCACGTTGGCGGGAACTTCGATGCGCCGCCCGCGGAGCTCGCCACCGACGATCTTCATTCGGCCCCGGTCAGAAATTGAGCGTGAAGTCGACGCCGCCTTCGCCCCGCGCGGCCCAGGTCGACCTTGCCCCGTGGGCCGCGTCGTCGTCGTCTTCACCGAGGCTTCGAATGATCAGCGCCACACCCACGCCGGCGGTTGCAGCCGCGAGGCTGTAGAACACCCACTGGAGGATGCGCTGCTTGCGGTGGTTGTCGCAGACTCCGCGGCGCCAGTCGTCGTTCGCGACGTCTTCCGAGAAGTTGCACGCGTCCTGCGCCGGTTGGTCCGCGGTGGCGCCGGGGGCCGTGAGCACGAGCGCTTGCGTGCGGTTGAGGTTGAAGGCCGAACCGTCGCTCAGGTTGCAGGTGATCACACTGTCGCCGTTTTGAAGGTCGTCGTTCTGAGACCTAACGCATCGCGTGAGCGCCTCGCGGTCGCCAGGAATGGCGTCGATATCCGAGCGGAAGCCCAGGACCTTCGCGCCGGAGCGCACGCCAAGGGCGAAGAACACGCCGCCGGCCGCAAGGAGCGCGGCGCCGGGAACCCAGCGCAAGTTGGGTCCGCTCCCGACGTCGGTTCCCGGGGCGCTGAGATTCACGCGAAGTTCCTTTTGCTCGTCCGCTTCAATGTCGACCTCGGTTTCGAAGGGATCGAACCCCGCAGCGTCGATTCGAATCGCGTGCGTTCCTTCCGTTAGGTCTTCGACGAGGATCGTGCCGGCACTGTTCGTCATGCCAATCGTCTCTCCGTCCACCTGCACCGTGGCGCCGGATTCGCCCACGTCGAGACGAACGGCGCCGTAGCGTGCGACGCCGCCGAGCTGAGCGGCGTAGCGTTCGGCCCGCGACTGAAGGACGTCCGTTCCCGCTTCGCTCGGCGGAATCGTGTCCGTCAGCTGGTCCGTCAATGAGCCGCTCGCGCGGTCGAAGAGGTAGAGGGAAAGGCCGAAGGAGAAATCGTCGCCCGTGCCAGAGCGCCGCACGGTGCCGTAGATGACCTTGTCGGCGCTGAGCTCCTCCGCGATGCTGGCCATGCACTCGGTGTTGGGATCGTCGCACCCGTACACCATCGTCATCTGCGAGAGGCTCACCTCGTCAGGGGAGACCGCCCATCCGGGTACGCCGCCCGCAGCGACGCGAATCGCGCCGCTCAGTTCGCGGGCGAACTCATCGTCGCCCTCCACCGAGCGCAGGCCGAGCACGTAGACCGACTCTTGTTGCGCCGCGGCGCTTTGCGCAGCGAGAAGCTGCAACGCGAATAAGGCGCCAGCAAAGGCAGAGAGGCGAAAGCTCATGGCGCAGAGCGTACTCAAAGGCCGAAGGCGGCCGCAACGTTCCGTTGCTTCCTGCCTATTTAGTCCCGGTCCTGCGCCCGTGGACGAATGGCGCCAAGAACCCTAGGTTTTCGGTGCGGCGGGGCCTTCGGGCGCGCGGGACGGCAGTGATACGAATCTTTCCGCGCGGGAATGCGTCTGAATGCACGTGCCGCGCTATGCTCCGTCTTCCATGGCCTCGCCCCCGACCAAAGTCTGCCCCGTATGCGGCACGCGCTACGACGCGGCGGCGGCCTTTTGCCAGCGGGACGGCGCGCGACTAACGGCCGAAGGCGCCGTCGATCCCTTCCTCGGCCGCATTCTTCTGGGCCAGTTTCGCATCGACCAGGCGATCGGCGCGGGCGGCATGGGCACCGTGTACCGAGCCCATCAGCTGAACTTGCACCGCGACGTGGCGGTGAAGATCCTGCACCCGGAGCTCACCAAGAACCCCGACGCGGTGCGCCGCTTTCATCGGGAAGCGCGCGTCGCGACCTCCCTCGAGCATCCGAACCTTGTACGCGTGTTCCTCTTTGGCGAGCTGCCGGACCAGGGCGGCCTCTACCTCGTCATGGAGTTTCTGGAGGGTCGATCGCTCGCCGAGCTGATGCGTCAGGAGGGCGCACTCTCCGTGGCGCGTGCCCTCCATCTCTCGGCCCAGCTTTGCGATGCGATCGGTGCGGCCCACGACAAGGGAATCGTGCATCGGGACATCAAGCCCGAGAACATCATCGTCCTCCCGCGCCACGGCGACCCGGACTTTGTGAAGGTGCTCGACTTCGGCATCGCTCGGCTGCTCTGGGATGAGCAGTCGCACCTCACGCAGAGCGGCGTCATCTTCGGCACGGCGCGCTACATCTCACCGGAGGGCGCGGCCGGCGAGTTCACGGACGCGCGAAGCGATGTGTACTCGATGGGCGTGCTCATCTACCAGTTGCTCGCCGGGGTGACGCCCTTCGATGCGGCCTCGCCTGTGTCGCTCCTGATGAAGCACGTCAACGAGCCGGCGCCCGAGCTGCGCTCGCAGGCGCAAGGAGCGGCCGTGCCCCAGCCGATCGCGGACGTTGTCATGCGCGCCCTCGCAAAGAATCCCGATGCCCGCTACGACACGGCACGCGACTTTGGCGAAGCGCTCGCGGCGGCGGCTGCCGCCTGCAGCATCGGCCTTCCGCGCGCCCGCTACTCGCTTATGCCCGGCGACTCGCTGGCGGGCATGGCCGCGCCAGCGCCCCCCGTGAGTTCCGGCGAGACCTTGGGCGGCGTTCCCGGCCTGCGTCGACGACGCTGGCCTGCTGCGGCGATGGCCTTCGCTCTGGGAGCCGCCGCGGTGGTGGGCGGCGTCTACGCGATCGAAAACAAGCCCGCCGTCGAATCACCAATTCAAAGCTTGGAGGCGCGTGTGCGCGCCGCCATTGCCGAAGGGCATTTCGATGCACCGCCCGGTGAGAATGTCTTCGAGCTAACGGCGGAAATGCTTCAGGAGGAAGGCGGGGGCGATGTAGCGATGGCCCTGCGCCGCGAAGCGGCCGCGGAGCTTCGCCAGCGCGGCGCGCAGCTTGCGGAAGAAGGCGACCGTCCCGGAGCTCGAGCCGAGTACGAGCGGGCGCTGCGTTTTGTGCCCTACGACGCCGCCTCTCAGGCGGCGCTCACGGCCCTTAGCGAATCGGACGCGGTGGAAATCGCCGGCGTCAAGGTCGCGCCGCAGGAGCCCCAGATCGCCGAACGGGTCACGTTCATTGGCGTGCTCGACCAGTCCGATGAAGTTCGCGGCACCCCGCGCTTCGAAGTGATGAGCGGTCGGCGCGTGCTGCGTCGCGTTGAGGCAACCGTCGCGAGCGACCATCACTACGTGGCTACGCACAGCTTTCGCAGCAGCGGCACGTACCGCGTGCGGCTTGTCGCAGAGGTGGCCGGCGGGCGCCGGGAATTCGACGCCGAAGTGGTCGTGCGCCGCCGGCAGCGGGTCGTACGACGTCCGCGCTCGCCCTCGATGACGAGCGGTTCGAACTCGGACCTGCCGCCCCCGGCCATCGACGGTCGCGGCGGTACGCCCGCGCCCGACCCGGTGCCGACGATGGATGACGGCATCGATTGGACGATTCCCGACGCGCCCACAATGATGAACCGTGGCGACACCGCTCCGCCCCCGTGGACCGGTTCGGGCAGCGTGATCTGACGTGGCCGCGCACTCCGTTGTCCAGGATGCGGCGCCACCATGGAGCAAGTCGACGTGCCCGATGGCGTCCTGGCTGGCTGCTTCAGCTGCGGCGGCATCTGGGTCGACAACCACGCGGCGAATGCGGTCGCGGGCTCTGGCATGCCATCGAAGCGGCAGCCGCGTGGCTTACGCGCACGTTGATGCGCCCGAAGCGGCCCGACGAGGTGGACAAATAGCGCGCTACAGTAGCGGGTCCACAAAGGGCGCACTGGGGCGGGCGAAAAAGTAGCCCTGCAGGAGATCGCATCCGAGCTCGACGATGCAGTCGCGCTCTTCAACGTTCTCGACTCCTTCGGCGACGACCTCGATGTTCATGTCGGCGCAGAGTGCGACGATCGAGCGAACGAGCTTTTGTTTCGTCGGTGTGCAGTGAACGTTGCGCACAAGGGTCATGTCGAGCTTCACCACGTCCGGCTCCAATTCGGCGAGGCTGTTCAGACCTGCATAGCCGGCACCAAGGTCGTCGACGGCGATGCGGTAGCCGAGCTCGCGCAGGCGTGCGATGCGCTCGGCGACGTCCTTCACTTCGTCCAAGGCCGCGCGCTCGGTGATTTCAAGCACCACGCGGTTCGACATCTTTGCGAGCGATGACGCCGGATCGTACAGCGTTTCATCGTGCAGATCGCGCACGTGCAGGTTGTAGAACAGGAAGCCGCGGTCGTGCCGCTCCAGCATCGGTAGCGGCGCCTTGCCGCGAATCACCCGCGCCAGCTTTTGCAGCTCGTCGAGTTCTTCGGCCGCATCAAACAGGGCGCCGGGATGCGGAATCGTGGGCTCGCTGGAACGAACGAGCGTTTCGTAGCCGTGAACGCTGCGCGACGACCAGCGTACGATCGGCTGGTAGACCATGAAGACACCGTCCAGGGCCGCTTGAAAGCGGCGCTCCAGATCGTCGTGCTCTTCAACCCGTGGACGAAACTCCTCAAGGGCCTGAAGGGCGGCGCGCTGCAGCGCGGCGGTGCGACGACGCCGAACCGCGGACGACACAACGGATGCAAGCTCTTCCGGGTCCACAGGTTTGAGCAAGTAGCGCATGGCGCCTGAGTCCATCGCTTGAATCGCCGACTCCACGCTCGGGCGGCCCGTCATCAGCACCACGGGCACATCCGCATCCGCTTCCCGCATGCCGTGCATCATTTCGACGCCGCTCATGCGCGGCATCGAGATGTCGCTGACGATGACGTCGATCGATGTGGCCTTGAACGCTTCGAGGGCCGCTTCGCCGGAATCGGCCGTCACCACGCGAAAGCCCGCGCGCCGGAGGCATCGTGCAAAGGACCGAAGAAGGGCGGGGTCGTCGTCGACGAGCAGCACACATGGGGTGTCTTCTCGAGCGTCTGGGACCAAGGCGTGAGCGGTGGATTGCATAGGAGGCCGTGTACCCAGAGATACGGCGGCCCGCGGCGGCACCTGAACGTCGAAGGGATCGATCTTGCTCCCATTTGGGCTTTCAGCGTCTCCGCGAGGCGTTTTGGAGCGTTTTTCGCGATCGTGACGTGCTCTGCGTACGCCTGCACGGACTTGAAGGTTCTGTCGAATCGGGGTTCGCCACGCCGGAAGCCGCCACAAATCGAACTTTGCGCTATGAAGGCCCGTGGCTTCCCATCTCTCGATTGGCCCTGCGGGCCCCACCTACCACGGCCAGACCCTCGAGCAGCACGTGCTGGCGATGCAGCGGCGTACGCCGGAGGCGACGGGCGACCTCACCGGTCTCTTTCACCAGCTTTCGCTCGCGGCGAAGATCATTGGCAGCCAGGTCAGCAAGGCTGGCCTCGCGGGCCTGCTTGGGCTTACGGGCGACGAAAACGTACAGGGCGAAGAAGTGCAGAAGCTCGACGTCTTCGCGAACAACACGATCATTCGCTGCGTGTGCCAGGGCGGCCACGTCTGCGTCATGGGGTCCGAAGAGATCGCCGAGCCGATTCCCGTCGAAGCGCCGTACGAGCAGGGCAAGTACGTGCTCCAGTTCGATCCGCTCGATGGCTCCGGAAACATCGACATCAACGCCTCCATCGGCACCATTTTTTCGATTCATCGCCGGATCACACCCAGCGGCCCGGGCACCCTCGAAGACTGCCTCCAGCGCGGCCGAGACATCGTGGCGGCGGGCTACGTCATTTACGGCTCGTCGAACATGTTTGTGTATTCGGCCGGCCACGGGGTGCACGGCTTCACATTGGACCCAGCGATCGGCGAGTTCTTCCTTTCCCACGAGAACCTGCGCGTGCCGGAGAGCGGGGACACCTACTCGGTGAACGAGGGCAACTACCACCGTTGGGCGAAAGGCGTGCAGCGCTGGGCTGATGCGATGAAGGGCGGCGCGAACGCTTCGGGGAAGCGGCTTCGCTACATCGGGGCCATGGTCGCAGACCTCCATCGAACGCTCCTTCGCGGCGGCATCTTCGCCTACCCCGCCGATCGGAAGAACGCGTCCGGCAAGCTGCGCCTTCTCTACGAAGCCGCGCCTTTTGCGTTCCTGATGGAGCAGGCGGGCGGGAAGGCCAGCAGCGGCGAAGGCCCTATCATGGACATCACACCTACCAGTCTTCACCAGCGTACGCCGCTCTACATCGGAAGTCCGAGGGACGTGGACGAGGCCCTTGCCCACGTCCGGACCAGTACGTAGCCGGCGCGGTGCAGGGCTTTGCGTTCGGTCGTCGGCGCGGCCGCGTTCGCGAGGGTGCAGGCAGACCGAGCGGGCCTACTGCCACGTGCACTCGTAGAGCGCTTCCGTCGGGCCTCGCTCGAGCATCGTGGCCTTCACGTTCTTCCCGCCGGTGAGCTCCGCGATCGCTTCGAAGAGCGACACGTTGCTGAGCTGATTGAGTCGGCTGTGCAGGTGGGGTGGATGGGTCATTCGTGACACGACGCGGTTCGGTTCGAGCGTTTCGATCTCCAGGTCCGTGCCTCGCTGAAAGAGCCGGTGCGAATGCATGCTCATCTTAAAAAGCACGCGCGGACCGGACACGCGAAAGAAGGCGCGGTACAGCGGATTCGTCGCCATCATCATCGTGCGCTCCCGGCACCACGCGAGCATGGCGTCGTCCGTGGCGTAGACCCGGTCGCACACGGCGTGAAAGGCCGCGTCGGAGAGTACGGCGGAAACCCAAACGCCCGCGGGCGGTGGTGCGCGCATCACGTTGACCAACACCGGCGGTAGGCCTTCGGTGATTTCGTCGAGGTCCTGGTCGAGCACGGCGCTGAGCAGCAGCGAGCCCTTCGATTGGCACTCGGGGTAGCTCGCGAGTCCATCGGGCAAGCGCGCGATGTAGTCCGCGAGGGACGGGAAGCGTTCCGAATCGATCAATCGAACCGTCCGAATCCGCGCATTTTGACGGGCGCCGGCCGCATGGTCTGCCGCCGAATGCGACGCGCGCGGCGAAGCTGGTAGCGCAGTTCAAGGTCCCGTTCGGCTACATCGATGGTCTCTTGAAAGTCCCGGTACCCGGCGAGCTTGAGGGAGAGCGTCGTGGCGGCGTCCCGCGGCAGCTGGAGAGAAAGCGGCGTCGCCCCCTGGAGCTCGTCTTCGATGAACACTTCGGCGCCCTCCGGTTCGCTCTGCACCCGGACCTGGACCGTTTCCGGCGGTGTTGGCACCTCGACCACCGGCGCAGGCTCTGCCGGCGGCGAGCGATCTTCGGGTGACGCCGGCGACGGCGCTGGCGCTTCGGCCCGCGATTCCGAATTGGGACCCTGCGCGACGCTTAGGGCGACGCCGCCGGCGCCGACGACGGCCGCAAAGAGAAGTGCCAGGGCCACGAGCGGCTTTCGCTTGGGCGCTTCGTTCGCAAGCGCCTGATCGACACGCGAAAGGGACGCCCCGCTCGGTGTCGGGTTTGGCGCATAGTCCGCCGCCGCGTGCACGTTTGTGACCACACCTTCCTGAACGGCACCAATTAGCTCCTGCTTTTGCCGTTTTCGGTCGCCGAAGAGCCGAAGCATGAGGGCGGGCAGCTCATCTTCCACCCTTCCTTCGGGATCGAGCTCGCGCAGGCCAAGGGTGAGGTCGCGGCGCATCTCGCGGGCCGACGCGTAGCGCTCGCCCGGTTCGCGCGCGAGCGATCGGTCGATGACCTTCTGAAGCCAGGCCGGTGTGTCGGCTCCCCGGACGCGAAGCGGTGGAATCGGCTCATCGCAGATGGCCCGCATCGCCGCGTGGGCGCTGCTTCGCTTGAACAGCCGGCTCGACGCGCAGAGTTCATAGAGCACGGTGCCAAGGGCCCAGACGTCCACGCGCCGGTCGAGGGTGCGGTCCTGAAACTGCTCCGGCGCCATGTAGCCGTACTTGCCCTTGAGCTCGCCGGTGCGGGTGAGCGTGTCCTGCTCGGTGCTCTTGGCGATGCCAAAATCGACCAGCTTTGCCATGCCGCCGTAGGTCACCAGAATGTTCTGCGGCGACACGTCGCGGTGTATGAGCTGCAGATGCTTGCCTTCCGGGTCCTTTTGCTCGTGGGCCGCGTGCAGGCCTGCGGCGGCTTGGGCCACGATGTACACGGCCATGCTGAGGGGCAGCGATTCGTCCGCCTTGCGCAGGGTGCGAAGCAGGGTGGAGGCGCTCTCGCCCTCGATGTGCTCCATCGCGAGAAAGAGCTCGTTCCGCTCGGCGCCAAACTCGATGACGTGCACGACGTTCGGGTGGCGCACGTGCACGAGCGCTTTCGCCTCGTCGCGAAACATCGTGCGAAAGGTCGTTTCGCCCGCGAACTCGGGGCGAATTCGTTTGACCACAACGGGCGTGGAGATGCCCTCCGCACCCGGCAAGATGCCCAAGAAGACCTCGCCCATGCCGCCACGCGCCAGCGTCGCCACGATGCGATACCGGCCGATTTGGCGGGGGCTCGTGATAGAGTCTTCCAGGGAAAAGAAGGTATCGTGAAAGCCCTTAGCAGAGCAATTTCGGCCCTGGTCTTCTTCGCTTCTGCCGGCGCGACGGGCGCCCTTGCGCAGGATAGCGACGACCGTGAATTGGCGCTGCGCCTCTACGAAGAAGCGGCCGAAGACTACCGCGAAGGCCAGTTCGACCGGGCCGCCACCAAGCTGCAAACGGCGTACGATCTCTTTCCCGAACCGGTGCTTCTGTACAACCTCGGCCGCGCGCTCGAGGGCACGGGCGACCTCGAGGGCGCCCAGGAAGCCTACGAGCAGTTCCTGGAGGAAGCGCCTGCGGACGCGGAGGAGCGTCCGGCGACGCAAGCGCGGCTCGAAACCGTGGAGGGTCTCCTGGCCGCGATGGAACGGCCCGAAGCGGAGGGTGAGGAACCGGAGGCCGAACCCGAGCCCGAGCCGGAGGCTGAACCCGAAGAACCGCCCGCACCCGAATCCGAGGGCCGGCGCTCGTACGCCGGACCGATCGCGCTCGGCTCCGCCGCGCTGGGCGCAGTGGTGGGCGGGCTCGTCCTGCAGTTGCGCAGCGCTTCCGCGCACGACGAAGCGGGCGAAAGCGGCGTTTCGCAGGTGCGCGTCGACGAGCTCAACGGTCAGGCCCAAGGCCGCGCGGTCGGCGCAGCCATACTCTTCGCCGTGGGCGGCGCTTTAGCCGTGGGCTCGACCCTTTGGTTCGTTCTTGGAAAGCCCAAGGGCGACGTCGACGTGGCCCTTGGACTTGGCGGCGTATCCGTTCGCGGCGCGTTCTGAGAGGGTCGGCGGGGCCCCTTGGGCGTCGCGTCCGATGCCTGTCCGACGCCTATCGCTGCGCGAGGCTCGAAGCCGCGCCAGCTTCTTCGATGGCGGCGCTCAGCTGGGCGTCGGTGATTTCGCCGACGAACGCTGCGTGAACGACGCCGTCGGCGCCGACCACGAACGTGGAGGGCAGCATCGTGACGCCAAAGGCGGCGCGCACTTGCGGGTCCACGAGGGCCTGGGGGTAGTCCATTCCGAGGCGCGCGGCGGCGGGAATCGACGGGGGATCTTCCGTGAAGCCCACGACCCGACCGCTGCCCGCAAGGGCTGCATGCGCGCGCGCCAGGACCGGGGCTTCGGCCCGACACGGAGGGCACCAGCGAGCCCAGAAGTTCACCACGGTGACGCCCTCACCAGCGCGTAGGTCAAGGGCTTCTCCGGTGCTTAGGCGGACCTGCACTGCAGGAACGTCGTCGCCCACCAGCGACATGGCCGCGCTCGAGTCTTCGAGGGCCACGCTCAATCCGTAGACCACGGCGAAAACCGCGACCCACATAAGGGCCGATCGAAGCCAGCTTGGCATGGTGGGAGAGGGGGCGTTCATACGGTGCGCTCGACGAAGGGCAGCTGGCGGAAGTCGGTAAACCGTACGCACGCCCGCCGGGCTTCGTTACACGCGCGCTCGAAGAGGCTGTCTGCGACGGCATAAAGGGTACAATCAGCGCCGATTGCGCCACCATCCGAGGAACCATCTCCGCAAAATGCGGTCGCCGCGTGGCGCTCGACCACCAGTCCTTTGCAGATCGCGTAGGGTCCGCGGGCGAGCTCGGCCGGGGCGAGCTCCAGCGTGGCGCCCGATCGGTCGGCGTTCAGCTCGTTGGCGTACACGGCCTTCACATAGTTGAGATGCCGTCCAAGAATGGCGCGAATGTAGAAGCCAAACCCGCCGGAGGCGATGACGAGCTCGATGCGTCCAGCCCTGGCGGCGTCGAAGAGCGCGAGGGCTCCGGGCCTGAGCGTGGCGATGCTTGTTGCATGCGCTTCGAGGGCGTCAAGGGGCGCGCGTACGCTTGCCCACATGCGCCTTTGCGCCTCAGGCAGGGTCAACGTGCCCTCTCGCCAGCCCACGCCGTGCATTCGCCAGCCGGGTTCGGCAAAGCGCTCGCAGACCGCATCGCCGACATCTTGCTCGGTTAGCGTGCCGTCGAAGTCGCAGACGATCGTGGGGATCACGGGAACGCTATACCCGTTTCGTGGGAGGGCCGCCCGTGCGCCCTCAGAGCCCCGCGCCGTGCGACTCGCCGCGTCGATGCGACTTTCCGGCGAAAATGCCTTTTCCAGCGCCCGCGAACGGACCACCATACGCCCATGAGAGCGAGGGGCTGGACGATTGCCGTATGCCTTTTTTGGGCCGTCGGCGTGCAGGCGCAGGCCTATGGTCGGGACGCGACGGAGCGTGCCCGCGGCCATATGGAAGAGGGCCAGTCCCTCTACCTGCAGGGGCGAAACCTAGAAGCGGCGGCGGAGTTCTTGGCGGCGTACGACGCAAGGCCCTCGGCGGCATTTCTGTACAACGCGGGCATCGCCTTCGAGCGGCACGGCGCCGCGGCGCGCGCGATACGCCTTTACGCCCGCTACGCGGCGGAGGCGCGGTCTGCTGCGGACCGGCAAGACGTGCTCACCCGGATCGAGAAC
>JBCCRV010000038.1:0-19437 GCA_039201085.1 Myxococcota bacterium
GCTCGCGACTCCCACTTCGTCCGCATTCTCGGTGCCGTCACCCAACGCACGCACGGGTCGAACGACGAGCCGCTGCCCCACCACGATGCGATCCGATGCGAGCGCGTTCCACTCGCGAAGCTCGGCGACGGAAACGCCCTTGGCCTCGGCGATGCGGCTGAGGACCTCGCCCGCCTCGACCACGTGAAACTGCTGCGCGCGCGCAAGCGATGCTCCGAAGAGCATCGAAAGAAGCAGAGCTGAGGACCGCAGTCTCACCGACAACGTTCTTCGCACGCCGATCTTCGCACGCCAATTTTTCTGCAACCAAGTTGCAATAGAGCCGTGTACGCAACACCAAACGCGGCCGACGGCGAAGCTCCGCCTCACTCACGAGGCTCAGCGGCGACGCGATTCGCGGAAACGAAGCGGGCCGTTCAATAGTCGCGCTTCTTCGAGCGAAGGTTCCGGCGGCTGCCCTTGCCCTTCTTCTTTTTCTTCTGCCAGCCGCCCGACGGCTGACCCCACTCGTCGACTTCGATGGGCTCGTCGTCCTCCTGGTACTGGCGGTCGCTCGTGTCGTAGACGGGACCTTCGGGCTCCGGTGGCGGCGCGTACGCCCGAGGCGGACGGGAAGGAGGACCGTCGTCGAAGCGGCCGCCGCCGCCGCCGCCGCGCTTGAACTCCTGAATAGGACCACGCCGGCGTTCGCCACCGCGTCCGCCACCGCCGGGACCGCGTCCGCCACCGCCGGGACCACGCCCGCCGCCACCGCCGGGACCTCGCCCGCCGCCACCGCCGGGACCACGCCCGCCGCCACCGGGACGCTTGCCCCCAGGACGACGTCCTCGTTCTTCTGCGGGGTTGATGTTCAAGCGTCGGCCACCGAGCTCCTGCCCGTTAAACTGCTCAACGCACGCCGCCGCCTGCTCCGGCGTGGCGAAGGTCACGAACCCGAATCCACGGGGCCGACCGGTCTCGCGATCGGTGGGCAGGAAGGCGTCTACGATTTCCCCCGCGGGCGCGAGAAAGGCCATGAGGTCTTCCTTCGTCGTCCGGTAGTTCAGGTTACCAACAAATACTTTCGCAGAAATCGTCCTAGCTCCCGCAGCTCTCCGCCGCCTGTCGTTCGCATGCACCTTAGCAAGATTCGCCGTGGCGCACGAGGGGTTAGCGATGCACCCGTTTCCCCGACTGTGTGTTAGAGCGCCGACACACGAGCGCAAGAATGCTCGCGCCCCTATAACGCCGTGCCCATGGTTTACCCCTCTTCGCCGACCCGAGAGTTTCTCCGCGCCGTTTCCGCGCGAGCGACCGCCGCGGTGGCTCCCGCACTTGGGGCGCGACCATGACGGACGAAAAGAAGCGAAACGTTCGCGACGTCCTTCGCATCCTCGAGCTGGTCACCCCCCATCGAGGGCGCTTCGCGCTGGCCACCCTCTTTCTGATGCTCGGAAGCGGCATCAGCCTCGTCTACCCACGCGCCATCAAAATCGCCGTCGATGAACTCGGCGCCGAAGGCACGCTCGAAGCCTTCAACCGCGTGGGCATCGGCTTGATCGTGCTCTTCGTGATTCAGGCCGTGATGACGTGGTTTCGCCACTACTTGATGAGCTGGCTCGGCGAGCGGGCCGTGGCCGACCTCCGCCAGCGGGTCTTCGCCCAGCTCGTGGCCCAACCGCCCGGATGGTTCCACGCGCGGCGCACCGGCGAACTCGTCGGACGCGTCGCCGGCGACGTAACGACGCTTCAGGCCTTCGTAGGCAGCGAACTCAGCATCGGTCTGCGTAACCTCGTTCAGCTCGTGGGCGGCATCGTCTTGCTCGTCATCGAAGACGCGATGCTCACGCTGATGATGCTCGCCATCGTGCCGCCGATCATTCTCTCCGTGATGGTCTTTGGCCGCTTCATTCGGCGCATGAGCAAGCGTCTCCAGGACGCGATCGCCACGACGAACGGCAGCGTTCAGGAGGTGCTGGCCGGCATTCTCACGGTGCAGGCCTTCTCGCAGGAAGCGCGCGAACGGGACGAGTACTCGGCGGGCGTCGAAACCAGCTTCGGAGCGGCCCTCTCGCTCGCGCGCTGGCGCGCCTCGTTCCTTTCGGTGAGCAGCTTTTCGGGCTACCTGGCCCTGGCGCTCGTCGTGTGGCTTGGCGGCCGACGCGTCGCGAGCGGCGAGCTGACGCCCGGCAGCTTGATGGCCTTCGTGCTCTACACGACGATCATCGCCGTGGCCCTCGCCTCGCTCGCCAGCCTATGGACAGCGCTTCAACGCGCCGCCGGTGCCACCGACCGGCTCTACGCGATCATCGACGAGGACCCGGCCATTCAGTCGCCGGAGGAGCCGAAAGCGCTGCCCGCCGGTCGTCAGGCCCTGCGTTTTGACGGCGTCTCCTTCGCGTACGAAAGCCGCCCGGACGATCCCGTGCTGAAATCGATCGACTTGGAAGTGCCGCCGGGAACCACGGTCGCCCTCGTCGGCCCTTCGGGCGCGGGCAAGACCACGCTAACGGCCCTCGTGCCGCGCTTCTACGACCCGACGGAGGGCGCCGTACGCATCGGCGAACTCGACCTGCGCGAGCTAAGCCTGGAAGAGCTGCGCGGACGCATCGCCATGGTGCCGCAGGATCCCGTGCTCTTTAGTGGAACGGTCGCCGAGAACATCGCCTACGGGCGGCCGGGTGCGACGCAAATGGAGATCGAGCGTGCCGCCAAGCGCGCCAACGTGCACGACTTCGTGCTGGAGTTCCCGGACCAGTACGAAACGCTCTGCGGCGAGCGCGGGGTGCAGCTCTCCGGCGGCCAGCGCCAGCGCGTCGCCATCGCGCGCGCTCTGCTCGCGGACCCGGACGTGCTCATTCTCGACGAAGCCACGAGCAACCTCGATGCGGAAAGCGAAGCGTTGATTCAGGAGGCGCTCGTCGAAGCAAGCCGCGACCGAACCACATTGATCATCGCGCACCGCCTCAGCACCGTCCGCGACGCGGACACGATCGTCGTCATGGAAGACGGACGCATTCGCGAGGTCGGCCGGCACGAAGGACTGATGCAGCTCGAAGGCGCATACAAGCGCCTCGTGGAACGGCAGCTTTAGAGGAGGATTTCGCGAGCGGATGCGGAGCGCGGCTGTCACACTTGCCCGCAGATCTTGCGCGCTAGCTTCGCGTCGCTCACGGCGGCTTTGACTTCGCGGGTCCATTCCGCGAGCGCGTTTCCGCGCGCGGTTGCGGAGGTGCGTACGCTTCGTGGCGGACGAAATGCGTTCGCGAGAGCGATGTTCGCACGGTGTCGACTCTCGTCGGATAGCTTCGCTTCCGCTTCGTAGATTCGTCGATGCCTTCGCAGCGCCTCGTTGCGTTCGTCGACGTCGGGCCGTGGGTCGACCGAAACATCAGGCTGCCAGAGGCTGATGACCGCCGGTCTGACGCCCTCAAGTTTCGCCGCGTGAAGGCGGTCGTGTCCGTCGAGAACGACGTGCATGTTGAAGGCGCCAATCCACCAGAGCAGGATCGGAGGCAAGGTCTGGGCGCGTGCGTGTTTGCGCCATGCATTGATGCGCGATGCGTCCGATTCCGAGCAGCTGCGAAGGCAGCGGACCTCGCAACGCATACTGATCCAGCTCATATACCCCGCGTGCAGCGTGGCTTCGGGGCCGAGCAGTCCATAGACGTCTTGGGGCAACCGATTCGAATCCACGGGCTCATACCGGATGAAGGCGGGCTCTAACCACTCACGTTCGGCGAGTGTTTCCTCCTTCGCCCGTTGCTCCGTGAGCTGCCAATCGCCCGCGCGAAGCGGCGAGCCATCGCTCGCGGCGAGAGCGTGCGCGAAGAACCTCATCCAGCCTTCGACGGTGTGGATCGAACGCGCTTCGCTCGCGGCTATCGGCGGAATCACAGCGAGGCTTTCAGGGCGGTCGCGCCTCGCCATCCAGAGACCTTGGTAAGCGCGTTCCACCCGGGCCCAAAAGAAGGGCTCACCGCGCCGGCTCAGACGAAGCTTACGTTGCCCCAAGTACTCGAGCACGAGCCCTGGCCGGCGTGCTTCGACGGTGAGCGTTAGTCCGTGTTCCGATGGGCTGGAGATGTACATTGAGTGGCCAGCGGCCAAGCCGTAGGAAATCCCGAATCGTCGTGATTATGCGAAGAGCCGGTCCGGCTTAGGCGGGCCATTTCCCTCAGAAATCCCACAGCGAAATGCCGTACTGTTCTATCGTACAGCAAGTTGGTTCCCCGCTCGCTGAACCGGCGTTGAAAAGCCTTCCCGTGCAGAGCCTACGATCGCGATGCGAAACCTACTTCTTGCCACTGGACTTCTCCTTCTCGGCGGTTGCGGCCGCGGCATGGTCGTCGTCGGCGTGGGTGAATCCATCGATCATCTCGCGTCCTTTGACGACGAAACGAAAGCACAGCTCCAGGCGGAGACGGGGTTCGCCGAACCTGCCGTCGGACTCAAATACGAGTCCTTCTCGATCTTCTTTCTTCCCGTATGGAACTGGGAAGGCGACGTTGTCGTCTACGAAACCGACGGCGATCGCTACCTGCCGCTGAGCGACACCGAGCTACGCGAATTCACGGGCCGTTCGGCGGACGATTTCAGCACACCGTTTCTCTATCGATTTCCTATCGGGCTGATCGTACTGCTCGCGATCGTGGCCGGAGCGGTCTTTCAGACGTGGAGACGAATGCGTTCGCTCGATACTTGAAGTCCATTGTTCGCACCGGTACTCGAGCTTAGTCATCCGGTTCGCCCAGCGACACTGTGTAGTTCTCATGATGAAAAACCACCTCAACCCGTGTCACGTTTCTGCAGTATGAAGCTTGGGTTTGCGCTTCTAGTTCTCGCTGCTCTGACCGCTTGCGGCGCATCGGTCTTGCAAGTCAATGGCTTTGACGTCTCGGAAAGTCATTGGAACGACGCCAGAGACGACCTCTCCCGACGGGCGTCGTACGAACTTGGTTGTGAGGATATTCCTGCTTTCACACTTCTCGACACAAGCCGCCGAGTTCCGACAGAGGTTGGTGTTGCAGCGTGCGGCCGGCGAGCCGTATACATTCGGCGCTTCGTTGGTGGTGGATGGGTACTGAACTCGGAGTCGCAACAGACGACCCTCGACATCGGGCGTTCGGCTCCTCGTCGGCCGACGCAACGGGCCACTGTTGGCTTTGCGCGCAGCGGCGAACGAGTGGTCGGCGTTCAGTACACAGCACACTCGCTAGACGCGACGTATACATTCACGTATGCACCGACGACGTCTCCAGATGTGATGCTCCAGATCGAGTCCAGAAGTGCAGTACCGTTTGGCACATGTGATGCCTTCATACTGGACGCCGATGAGTTCGGTGAGACACCGTTGAGCGTTGCCCTAACGGATGCGCATGGGCGCATCGAAACAGACCGCTTTGTGGACGCGATCACTCGCGCGGGCATTCCACGGACACGCGCCTGTAGTCGAGGGTGGAACCCGAGCGCGCAGGATATCGCCCAACTACGCCGCTTCGTTTCCGAAGTTGTGCGACTTGACCGGGAGCCAAACGAAACGGAAGTAGGGCGGTTGGATAGCCCGGCTTCAGAAGACACTCAGGCACGAGGCCCCGCGAGGGATTCCGACGGCTTCACTGAACAGATTCGGGCAAACCTTGATGCCTCGAGAACGATCATCCTCGGTTGCGCAGGAGACTCAACGGTCGTTGTCGAAGCAACGTGGGAAAATGGAGTGGTACGGCTGTCACTGCCGAGAACCAATGATGAGGCGGATGACGACTGCGTTCGCGCGGGTGTGACTGACCTGCCTGAAGCGCCTGACGGGTCGGGCCGACTGCTGCACGTCATTCAATGACGAGCAGCCGTTAATCCCGCTTGCAGACCGGCGAACGTCTAGCCTTCGCCGAACTTTTCGCGCATCTGCAGGAACTCCAGGAACTCGTGGAGGCGCATGCGGTCGGGAATGGCGAAGCCGTTGCCGCGCGGCTGCACGATGCCGAGGCGCGAGAGGCGCTGGACGACGGCGTCGACTTCTTCGCGCGAGAGACCGACCTGGCGGCAGAGGCCATCGGCGTCGATGGGCACTTGAAGGCTGCCGTCGTCCATCGGTACGCCATTGAACTCGGCTTCGTGGCTGAGGCCCAGGATCACGCGCGCCTTCGGGTCGCGGTGCATGAGGATGTCGATGAGCGTGTTGGCGCTGTCGAGGCGTCGCGCAAGGCGGCGAATGAGCCGAACGGCGATCTCTGTGTTCGACGTGATCATCGAGCCGAGCGTTTGGCCGTCGATGGCGAGCAGCGTCGCGTCTTCGACCACTTCGGCGCTGGCGGTGCGCGGCTTGTCGTTGAGGATGGCCATCTCGCCGAAGAAGTCGCCGGGCCCGAGAACGGCGAGCTGTTTTTCCGCGTCCTTCACTTCGGTGAAGATGCGCACCCGTCCCTTTTGAATGACGTACATGACGTCGCCGGGGTCACCGTCTCGAAAGAGCATGGTGCCGGAGGGGGCTTTTTGAGCGACGGCTCCTGCCATGGCATCCTTGTACTACGGCGCGTGCGCCAAGTCCTGTACGGAGTGCGCACAGCGTGGATGAACGGCGAAAAGCCTGAAAACATGGGATTAAACCCACCTCATTTGGAGGAAACCCCAGAACGCTCACAGCTTCTCAGGTGTTTTCCCCAGCGCTGTGGGGGACGTGGGGAAAACATCGATCGGCGTTTCGCGGGAGTGGAGCCCACACGGGCATGTGGGCTCTTTCATTTCGAATGATATATGCTAGTCGATCGATCGTGCGGGCGGTCGAAACGCATGGGTGCAGGATGAAAACAGCGACGTGGAGCGTCCATCCAAGCGCCGGTCGCGGGGTCGCGGTCGAGGGGAGCGAGACCGGTGCGCACATCGCCCTGGCGGCGGGATCGCAGACGGGCTTCGATGTCGACTTTGCGCTGGCCGATCCGGCCATCGCAAACGCCCTGAACTCGCTTCGTGCGGGTGAGCCTTTGGCAACCAGTCTTGAGCGGCTTTCGTCTTGGATCGGCATGCGCTTCCCGCACGACGGGTCCGATCCGGTTTCGGAGCGACGGCTGCCCGCGCTCGACGCCATGATCGCGCAGGCCGAAGGCTCGCGCGTGCAGTTGGCGTGGGTTGGCTCGGGCGCGGCGTACCTCGTTCGCTCCGGTCGCGTTGTCCGTCAAACGATCCCCCACACCCTCGGCCATCAAGATCCGCGGGCGAAAATGCTCGGCAGCCATCTTCAGGGTGTTCCTACCCGCTTGATCACGCGCGACCAGGCGCACGTGGAACTGGAGGCGTGGCGCCTGGAATCGAATGACCGGCTCGTCTTCCTCTCCGGCGCGCTGCTGCGTCGCACGGGATGGTCCGACGCGCTGCCCGCAGCGGTGATCGCACACGCGGACGACGCCGAAGCGATCGGTCGGCTCGCGCACCGGGCCCACCCGAATGCGTGGGGCGCCTTCGTGGGCGCGGTAGCCGTACATCGTGTCGCCTGAGTCGGTCTCTTCAAGCCTGTGAATATAGCGTTGGCAACACCCATTGCAGGCGAGGAGGCAGGTTGTTAGCGTCGCGCCACATCGAACCAATGGAGGACCAGATGGACCCGCTCGAAGAAAAGCGAAACGGCTACTCGCTCGCCGACTGCGCCGAAATCATGAACATGCACTCGGACCTGACAACCCAATACGGGGAGCCCGGATTCAAGCCGCACTTTCAGCAGTTCCTTCGCAGCAAAGGCCTCACGGAAAACCAGTGGGCCGTTGTTTGGAACGAGTGGCATGAAGCGACGACGCGCGACCCCGCGCTGGGCGCAAAGTTTCACACCTACATGGCGCAGGTGCGTCAGCGTCAGCTGATCGCCAAGCAGCCCGACGTCACAGGCGAAACACTCGGAGGACTTTCCCTCGCGCAGTACGCGAAGATCAGCGCGCAGAGCCAAACGGGTGCGGCGATCGAAGGCCTCGTGGCCGGCGAGGGCCTCACGATGGATCAGTGGCTCGCTGGCCAGACCGCCTGGGGACAGAAGATGGGCCAGATCAGCCCGACGGACCCGATCATGCTTCAGTACTCGCAGGAGTATCAGAAGTGGGCGCCAAACCATCAGGCGATGATGGAAGCCTCGACGGAGGCGGCGCTTTCCGAAGGCATGGAAAACGGCGTGGGCGTGGGCACCCGCTTTCGCATCGAGGAGGCGGAAGCACACTTCGGCCACTCGGACATTCGCGTTCGCTCGAGCGCGACCCGCAGCATGATTCACGAGTGGGAGCGCCAGGAGAATCCCGATGCGCGCGTCCTCGAAGTGACGAAGATGGCGTACGACGAGGGCCTTCGCATGCTTCGCGACGGCGCGCCGAACGCCCCTGGCGTGGTGTCGCTCGGCGCTCCGCCGGAATCGATCGACATTCACGCGTGGTCGAAAGCCGTCGCTGAAGAAGAAGCGCAGCTCGAGCTGACGGTGGTGCTCGATCCGATGAAGGATCTCGCTTCCGGCGGCTACATGAGCGCCGCGCAAAACGAAGAAACCAAGGCCGCCGTGCAGGCCGCTATCACCCGCCTCGAACCCCGCGGCGCAAAGGTCAACGAGCTCTTCCCGCAGATTCAGGACCAGCTCAAGCAGGTCAACGTTCGCACCCTGATGGATTCCTACCGCGAGGCTCTCGAGGAACTCAAGGAAGCCCTCGACGACTGGGAGTGGAAGGACCCGAACGCCGAACCCGAGGAGTCCCTCTCGGACCGCATGGCCCGGGAGCGCGCCGAACGCGAGGCTACGCGGGACAACACGCCAGCCAACACGGGCGGCATTCTCGGCATCCTCAAGTCCTTGCCGATCATCGGCAACATCCTTCGCCTTCTCGGCCTCTAAGCCGGACGCGATGCGCGGAATGCGGAGCCTCCGGTTGGAGGCTCCGTTTTCGGTTTAAGTGCCCACTCCATAGTCGCGACTCGAGCTCGTGATATAGCGGCGCGCTTGGCCGCGTGCGCCTCGGCAGTCGACGGTCCGTCGGCTACGGGTATCCGACTGTGCCAAGCAATGCTGCATTGGTTGCGGCTCTCTCCCACTCACCGGCGGTACGCTTTCCGCATGGAGGCACTTCCGGAACTCTGGCGGCAACTTGATGCGCCGACGACTCGGAAGAACGTGCGCATTCCGAAGGAGTTTGGCTTTGTTTCGCCGACGGGCGTGGTGCTTCATCCAGGCGACCAGCCCCGTTCCGGCGGGCCTTTTCGTCGCGGCCCGGTGCCTGACAACACTTGGCTGCCCTTTCACGTGATCGACAGCGGCGCGGTGGAGGTGGCCATCGTCGATGAGGCCACGGGGGCGAAGGTCGATGAACAGGGACGCGCGCGGCTTTCGCAGGCCTTGCAGCGGCGCTATGGCATCGTCGTCATGGTGGACGCCGACGCACCCGGCGCCGCCGTGGCCCGATGCGTCGCAACCGAACTGGAAGCGGCGTCGGCGGCGCGTGAATCGGCCTTTGCGATTTGGGGACTGAAGGCCCTCGGCGGATGGGAGGAGTCAGCGTGCATGACGTGTTCGCTGAGCGTGGAGGGCGTGAAGCACGCCCGCACCGTCGACCTGAGCGTATTCGGCGATTGGACGGGCGGGCGCGCGACGGTGACGGTCCGCGCCTGCGTGTGGCCGTGGAAGCACTTGGCTTCGCAGCTTCGAGCCGAGAGCACGCACGTGGCGGCGTTCGACGTGGATGGGATGCTCGCGTTCAACGACGCGTACGGCTTTCGAGACGGCGATCTGACGCTTGCGCGCGTGGGCAGCGCGCTCACAGAGGTGGCGGCCGGGCTGGGCGCCCGGGCGCTACGCGTCGACGGCAATGTGTTCGCAGTCATGAACGAGTCACTGCGCGATGCGATCTTCTGCGCCGAACGAGGGCGCTCGGCCATCGAAGCGATGGCGATCCCCTTTCGGCACCCTTCGATCGAAACGCTGGGGGTCGTGACCGTGTGCGCCGCCGTGCTCCCCATCGGCAACGCGTCCACGCTTCAAGATCGAGCTCGGGCAGCCATCGCCGAGGCAAAGGCGAATGGCGCGAATCGCGTGGTTATCACGAAACGCTAGGCAGCCTGCGGAAGCTCGGAGGCGCGTCGAAACCCGTCGCCTATCCGGTGCGGACTCGGGTGACGACGCCACGCCAGAGCTAAGGCAGGACCCGATGCGTCCGATGATGAGCAGCAAACCGGTGTTTCGTCGGTCTGGACAACCCCAAAGCAAGCTCACCACCCAATTATTCGTGAGGGCGTGGACATGCCGCGTCTGCCGTGCACCACCGACACACGATAATCAGGGCGCAGCCCTCCACGGAACCGCCGAGCCACCCCAGCCTTCGTCCGTGGCGAAGCACGGCCAAAGCCGGGACGAACTCACGGTGGAGCGATCGAACCGGTCGCCCTGGATGCGCGAGGGGCTCACGTCGATCGCCTGGCGCAGGCGCGTTCGGCTACTGCAGCGCTCGGGCCTCGTATCGCCGAATGGCGGGCTCATCCGGCCGGACGAGGCCGTGACGCCGCGTTCACCCTATCGCGGCCAGGGCATGCGTGGCTGTGCATTTCATGTCGTCGATACGGGCGAAGGCACGGTCGCCGTCCTCGACCCAGACGGCGAAAAGCGGTTCGACGCAAACGAGCGCATCGCGTGTTTGCGCGTTCTTCGAACGCACTATCCAGTGGCGCTCGAACTCGCTTTGGAAGCGCCGGCAGCAGCGGTGGTGCGCTGTGCGTATCGGGGGACGGACGCCCCCCGTGCCGCGCGCGAAGCCGCCTTCGCCGCGTGGGCCATGAAGGCGCGGGGCCGCTGGAAACACGTGCCGTGGATGACCTTTGCCATTCGCTTCGAGGCGCCCACGGCGGAGCTCGGCGAGACGACGACGGCGGCTGCGTTCGAGGCGCTGAAGACGGCCTGGATGAGCGTGTCTGCGGTGTGGCGCGGCGAACGCGCGGTAGTGTCGAATCGAACGGACGTGTGCCCGTGGAACGATCTGCTTCCGCGGCTTCGCGGCCGGGGCCCGCTTCACATCGTGGTCTTCGATGTCGAAGCCATGGGCGCCTTCAACGCCCTGCACGGACGGCCCTTCGGCGATCTCCTGCTGGCGCACCTGACCAACGCGTTTCACGACGTCGCCTTCGGCGAAGGGCGATCAGCGATTCGAGTGGACGGCAATCAGTTTGCGATCTTTACGGGCGACGGGCGGCGCGCGGCCCGGGTGGCGAAGCGGGGACGCGACATCGTGAAGGCCATGGCCATTCCCCGGGACAGGGCATCGCAGACGAGCAACCGCATCATTCGCGTTCGCTCGGCGGCGCTGTCCGTTGGCGACCCTTCAACGTTTCCGGCGCGCGTTCATGCGGCGCTCAAGGGCGACGGGCGCGAACGCGCGAGCGCGTGACGAAATCACTGCTGGGCGGCACGGTAGGCGCGCGGCGCCAGACCGAACTGGCGTCGAAAGGCGCGAATAAAGTGCGAAAGATCGCCAAAGCCACTCGCGTAGCACGCGTCCGTCACGCTGCTCTTTTCCGCGACGATCAAGCGGCGCGCGTGGTGAAGGCGCGTTCGCGAAAGCCAGCGGCCCGGAGGCTCGGCGAAGACTTGGCGAAAGTGACGCTTGAAGGTCGAAACGCTCATCCCGCAGAGACGCGCGTACTCGGGGAGCGTGAGCGGACTGAGCGCGTGCTCATGGACTACGGCCCGTAGCCGGTCCCGTCCGCTTTCGGCAGAACGCGCCGCGGCAGCCTGCAGAAGCGCGCGCACGCGGGCATCGCTCGCCGCCATCAAGAGCGCGTTGCGGAGCCAGCGGGGCGACGCGGGTTCGTCGAGGATCCCACGAAGCCGGGCGGGCACCGCCGCCGCCGCGGCCTTCGCCGATGACGTCGCGCTTGCGCCGATCAGCTCACTTAGGCGTGACGCGGGTATGCTGACGATGACGCTCTCAAAGGCGCCGCCTTCGCCGGAGAGCTCGGTCATTCCGTGAACGCCCGCCGCCATCGCCACGAACGAGCCCGCGGGCACGACGAGCGGTTCGCGCGCGCCGTGCGGCTGCACGTGCTTGACGCCCTCACGCACGAACGAAAGCGTCGGCTGGGTGACAAGAAAGGGCGCCGACGGCGGCGGCGGACTGACGCGGTAGGGAACGATGCAGGCGTCCCTTTCGCGGATCGCAACGCCGCGCTGCAGCAGGCCGTCGGGAATGCTCTGCATTCCCCGTCCTCAGCGCAGCGACGCGTTCATCGTGTACGTGCCCATGTGCGACGCCGAAGCGAGCACGTGGGGCTTGATCGCTTCGAGCAGCGCAGGCCCATCGAAGTTCTCGGGCAGTTCCACGTTCGCTGCGCCCAGGGCGTAGACCGTGAGCACGTAGCGGTGCACGAGCCGGTCGTTCCAAGGCGGGCAGGGGCCGTCGTAGCCGCCGTAGACGCCCTCCATGTCCGCGTCGCCGGCGAACCACTGGGTGTAGTTGTTGGCGCCCACGGTGCCGTAGTCGACCTTGCCCGTCGGCTTGCCACGCGGCGTGACGCCCTTGGCCGCAACGCCTTCTTCGAGGCCCGTGGAGTCGGCGGGCAAGTTGGCGACAAGCCAGTGAAAGAAATCGACGCGCGGCAGCGTTTCCGAAACCTCGCGGCCTTCCTTGTTCACATCTTCGCCCGACGAGGGCACGTCGGGATCGACGAGCACGATCGCGAAGGACTGGGTCCCCTCAGGCGCGTGTTCCCATCGCAGCGCCGGGCTGATGTTTTCGCTCAGCGCAAACGCGCTATTTTCGTCAAGCGTTCCGAAGGCGTAGCGATCGGGAATCGGGCTTTCGTGGGCCCAAGCCTCGAGATGTAGGGTGAACTCCGCCATGTGTGATGCTGCCTTTCTGAAGGGCCCGTGTCTCCGGGCTCGGCTAGACTATGCCCACTGGCCCGGTCCATTTCTATGCATATTGGGTCAATGAGCGTCGGTGCTGAATCGCACGGACACGCGGCGCGCGTCCTCAAGGGTTCCGGACCTTTCCCAGCGTCCAGGCTCGTCGAATGGGGTTGCCCCTCCCTTGTCGCCGAAGAATCGACGTCAACGTCGTCGGACAACATGCCTAGGTGCCATTGGAAAGGCCTGCCAAGGCGAGGGCGGCACGCGTGTGAATGGCGCAGTCGGCCGGCGCCGCACCCAAGAAAGCCATCAGCGTTTGCAGGTCGTCGATCTCGTCCACGTCGAACCACGGTTCGAGCAGCAGTGGCGCGCGGGCCGCGTTGGCCGCGAGCGTCTGGCTGAGGGTCGACGCGGTGGACCAGGTGATCCCGTCAAAGTCTACGTCGCCTTTGGCGCTGACCAGGTAAAAGCCGCCGTCGTGACTGGGCCCAAACGCGAGGTGCGCGGCTACGGCGTCGCGGAGCGCGCGGGGCGGCCACCAGGGGGCGTCGCTGCCGACGAGCACGCCGGCGGCGGACTTCTGGCGCAGGTCTTGAAGCGCCGCGCGCATGCGCGCGCCGAGTCCGTCGCCGCGCTGACGCGCGATCGCCACCTTGGCGCGGGCGGCGACCTCGTCGAAGAAAGGGTGGTCTTCGGTGACGAAGAGCGTGGTCGGCGCCAGCGTCTGGCAGTGAACGAGCGTGTCTTCGATGAAGGCACGATGCAGCGCCGCCGCCGCTTCGTGCCCGATCGCAGCGCCGAGCCGCGTCTTGGTCGAGCCGGCCTTTGGCGCGCGGGCAAAGACGCCGAGCGAAACTTCCGTTTCCGGCCGGGGCCAGGAATCCGCGCCTTCGCCCATCACGCCGCGTGCCGCGCAAGGAGCCACAGGATCTTTGTGCCGGCCATCACGCTGCCCTTGATCGTGCCGCTCACCTTCGATGCGCCGCCGCCTCGTCGCCGGTACGACACAGCGACCTCGTCGCAGCGCAGCCCCAGCTTCGCCGCCTTGATCTGCATCTCCACGGTCCAGCCCCAGTTACGGTCCACCATGTTCATGGCGATGAGCGCGTCCCAGCGAATCGCGCGAAAGGGCCCAAGGTCCGAAAAGCGTACGCCGTAGAGCCAGTAGAGACCGGTGCACGCGACGGCGTTGCCGAAGCGCTGGACGGGCTTGAGCGCGCCGCGCTGCCGGTCGAGGCCGCGGCCGCGCGCTACGCGCGAACCGATCACCAAGTCTGCGCCGTCGGCGATCGGATCGGCCACGCGCCTCAGCTCGCTCGGGTCGTCGCTGAAGTCGCCATCCAGAAAGACGACGACGTCCGGCGGATCGTTCTTCAAGTGGGCGATCGCCCGCAGGCACGCGGCGCCGTAGCCGCGCTCGCCTTCAAAGACAACCTCTGCGCCGCCGCGCCGCGCCGCGTCCGCTGTGCCGTCCGTGCTGCCATTATCGGCGACGACGATGCGCCGCACAAAGGCGGGAACTGCCGCCAGCACCTTCGGCAGCGCTTCCTCTTCATCCAGCGCAGGAATGATCACGTCGACGGTCAGCGCGGCCATGGATGGGCGGCGTAGCAGCAGAAGCGCCGTCCCGCAGCTGGACCGGCGCCTGGGAGCGCGTTGGCGAACGCCTGCTCAAGCGCGTGCCTGACGACCGCGCTCTTCCAGGGTCCGAGTACCCGCCGCCTTCGGAAGGCCGTGCATCGCCACTTGGCACGCGTAGCGCAGCACGAGCTGCGGCAGGTAGCGCACCAGCCGGCCGTAGGACGCTTCGCCGCTGGCGGCGAGCTCGCGCATGTAGGCGTGATCGAAGAGCACGCGCGCCCAGCGAAGACCGCTCGGTCCGTAGAGCAGGTCCGCGAGCACGCCCTGGAAGCGCAGGTTTCGGCCCGCGCGCGAACGCAGGAAGTCGCGCTCGTAGTGGGGGATGCGGCGCGTGCCCTCACGAATCGCTTCGGCGAGGCGGGGCGCGGCGTAGGCGGCCATTTCCAGGGCCGGCGCAATGCCTTCGCCAAGCAGCGGATCGACGCCCCAGGACTCGCCGACGAGCACCAAGCCCGGGAGATGGGCGCGGGTCTTTGGCGAAAGGTAGTGCTCAGGCCAGCCGGCGATTTTAGACTCGACGCGCTCGTAGCCGTGCGTGCGCGCAAAGCGCTCGGTCCACGCACGAAGCTGGCGACCTTCGCACACGCCGCGGCCGTCCATCACGCCGATCTTGAAGTGCTCACCGTCGCTCGCAGGAAAGATCCATCCGTAGCCGGGAATGCCTTCGAAGATCGGATCAAAATCGAAGATCAAACGTTCCGGCGTCGGGCGCGCGCGGCGCGTCGCCCGGTAGACAGCTTCAACGAGCCGGCCCACGCGGCCCGCGTGCCGCGCAGACGCGCCCGTGAGGCCAAAGGTACGACCGATCACCCCGCGCGCTCCGTCGGCGCCGACGAGCCACGGGCTTTTCACGGCGCCGCCGCGGTGCTCGATCACGAAGCGCTCGCCGCGACGCTGCACGCTGCGCACGGCGGCGCCCATCGATACGCGCACGCCCTTTTCCTGGGCTGCGCGCAGGAGCCGGTCGTCGAGGTCGAAGCGGTCAAAGACCCATTGCTCGCCCACCTCGCGCACGGGAAAGCGGCCGAGTCGGCACTGAAAGTCGAGGCCCACGGTGCGTACGCCGTCGGGCGGGGTCGCGGTGGAAAAGACGTCCGGCAGGAGGGTAGCAAGCAGCTGCGTGCCGCGGTGGGTCACGCCGCCGCCGCAGAGCTTCGGCCGAGGAAAGACCGCGCGATCGAGCAGCACGATGTCCGCAGGCGCGATGCCCGCTGCGCAGAGCCCGAGCGCCGTGGCCGCGCCGGCAGGACCTCCGCCGACGATCGTCACCACCGCTTGCTCCACGCTCACGGGCGGAGTTCTACCGTCAATCGGCGCCGGCTCAAGGCACGGCGTTCAAGCCGCGTCAGCCTTCGCCCAGACCGTACGCCCGATCGGCGTCCACGGTGCGCACGTCGTCGGCGAAGGGCTCCATCGGCATCCAGCTATCCGGCGATTCGTCGGGTACGCGGCCGGCTTCGCAGGGATCGGCGACGCAGCGGTAGGGCCGGCCTTCGTGCATGACCGTGTCCCCCTGCGGATACGCGACCGGCGCGTCGCCGTTCAGGCTTGCTTCGGCGGTCCAAAGCTCGAGCGAGAGCCAGTCGAAGTCCTGGGGCAGGCCGCTGTCTTGAAAGGCCACGCCCGCGGCGCCTTCACGCCGGTTGGCCGAGCCCAAAAAGCCCGTGCCTTCGCCGTTGCACTCATCGGCAACACGGTTGCAAAGGCGTTCACCGTCGAAGCGGTTGCCCTCCACGACGAAGTCCGTGGCGCCGTTGCCCTGGCGAATGAGATGGCCAGGGTCGCTTGCGTCCGGGTAGACCTCGTCGCGGTCAAAAGACTGGCCGCCGATCCGGTTGTTGCGCACGGTGAAGGTCAGTGGCTCCACGTCGCGCGCGATGCCGTAGATGCCGAGGTTGCGGAAGTGACTGAGGATGTTGTCTTCGATCACGACGCCGTCGCCCTCGGCGTGCGCGTCTCCGTCAACGTTATTTCCAAAGAGGCCGATCATCGAACCGGCACCGCCCAAGAACACGTTGTGATGCACGCGCGTGACGCCGCCGCGAATCGAGATTTGCAGGTTGCCGTCTTGAAAGCGTTGAAAGGCGTCGCGCCAGTCGATCGCCGAAGGGCCGAACACATTGTGGTGCACTTCGTTTTCGCCCACGAGCTGACCCAGCTGAATCGACTCGGTGCCGGCGCGCAGAATCCGGTTGTAGCTCACGTCGAAGTTCGAGAGCACGTGCTGGGGCTGCCCCTGCGTGCTGCCCAAGTAGAGGCCTTCGGAGACGACGTCGTGAATGTAGTTGTCGTGGAGGTGCACGTCGTCCATCACGGCCGCCGCGTCGTCGTCCGTCTTGATCAGCATGCCGGCGAAGCCGACGCCGGTGATCTCCACGAACTCCACTTCAAACCCTGAGGCGCCACTGCCGATCGCGAGTCCACTTCGGCCCGACTCGGCGTGTCCGTCGTCGATGAGAATGCCGTAGCGTTCGGCGGCGTTGGCATAGGCGTTTTCGCGATGGCCCAGGTAGCCTTCGTCGCCGGTCGCCGATACGGGATCGTAGCGTCCGCTGAGCACCCAGCCGCTGCCGCCGCCCACGCTCATGATGTAGTGATGGCCCAGGCCGCCGACGCGAACCTGGCCGCCCAGGTTCGTGATGACGAGCGGGCGCGCCCGGCGATCGCGCTCCGGCAGGTTGCCCAGCCGAATGAAGCGGTAGTGGCCCGCGGGGATGTAGAGCCGATCGAGGGTGGCCCAGTTCACGTCGGGGAAGGCGTCCTGAAGGTCCGGAATATAGATGCCCTCGCCGTCCGTCGCAGGGAGCGTGAAGGTCTCCTCCGCCGAGCCGAAGCGCCCATCCGGCAAGCGCGCCATGACCCCGACGGGTCCGGCGCCAGCGTCCGGCTGGGCGCCATCGATCGTCGGTCCATCGGCGCTCGCGTCACTCGACGCGTCCGCTCGCGCCGCGTCGCTCGATGGGCCGTCCATCGCGCCGTCCAGGAGGGAAGCATCGACGGCGGCACCACCATCGACGGCGGCGTCATCGCCGCAGGCGACCACAAGACACAGCGTACCAAGACACCGCGCAAACGCCTTGATCGCCCAACGCCGCGGGCGAAGGCCAAGCCCTCTGGGGCGAAACACGTTCATCATCGCTTCCTCCGGCTCCATCGTACCCCGAGCGCAGCCCTTGGCACACGGCGAATCTTCTCGCGCGCCTTGTGCCACGGGGCGCTGAGCGGCAGCATGCTCGCCATGTTTCAGCATGCAGTGGTTACGGGTGCGGCTTCGGGACTGGGCCGGGCCCTTTGCCTTGAGCTCGCCCAGCGCGGCGTCGCCGTGGTGGTCAGCGATGTGAACGCCGAAGGCGCCGAAGAAACGGCCGAAGAGGTGCGCCGGCGCGGCGCGCGCGCCGAGGTCATCGACTGCGACGTGGCCGACGAAGCGTCCGTGAACGCGCTTCACGAGGAAGCTGAAGGGCGAATCGGTCCGATCGACCTGCTTTGCAACAACGCCGGCGTGGCCGTCGCTGGCCCCTTTGAGGAGCTGAGCCTCGAGGACTGGAAGTGGATCGTCGACATCAACCTCTGGGGCGTCATCTACGGCTGCCGAGCCTTTCTGCCCGGCATGCGCACCCGGGGCCACGGCTACGTGCTCAACGTCGCGAGCGCCGCGGGCCTTCTGCGTTCGCCAAACATGGCGCCCTACAACGTCACGAAGATCGGCGTCGTTGGCCTGAGTGAAACGCTGCACGCCGAGTACGCCGAGTACGGCGTGAACGTCACGGCGCTCTGCCCGACGTTCTTTCAGACGGCGATCATGGACAGCAGCCGCGGCGTCGAAATGGCCGAGAGCAAGATGGCGCGCTCACGCATGAAGCGCTCCAAGGTGCAAGCGCCGGACGTGGCGCGCATCGCCCTCGACGACCTGGTCGCGGGCAAGGTGTACTCGGTGCCCATGACCGACGGGCGGGTCCTGTGGGCACTGAAGCGCGCAGCGCCGGAACACTTTTACGGGCTGCTAAACCGCGCCGCCAAGTGGGCCACACGCTTCAGCTGACCATGCCGCGCGCTCGCCTGGCAATCGGTGCGACGCTCATCGCGCTGCTGGCGAGCGCCACACCCGCCCTGGCGCAGGGCGAAGACGAAGCGATTCAAGCGGCGGCGGAGCAGGTCCGCCATGGACGCGATCGCGACGCGCGCCGGACCCTTCATGGCCTTCGTTCGCCCAAGGCGCGCTACCTGCGCGGCCGCCTGGAAGAGCGCGCCGGCGACCTGCGGGCGGCGCTGGGGAGCTACGCCGCGCCCATGCCTGGCTGGAGCGACGGCGACGTTCGACGGGGCCGCATGCTCGCGCGCCTCGGCGAGTGCGAAACCGCGCGGGAAACGCTTCAACCGGCGGGCGACGGCCTTTCGCAAGCGCTCGTCGCCGAGTGCGCCGTGCGCGCGGGCATGCGGGGCGCGGACCTTGAAGCCCGCCTTCGCGCCTTGATCGAACGCGATCCGGCGGGCGTCGACACCTTTGCGCTGCGTCAGCACCTGGCCGCGATCGTGGAGCACGGCGCCGAGTCGATCCGTCGCGAAGCGCAGCTCGCCCATCCCACCCATCCGGACGCCCGGCCCTTTGAAGTGGCGGACCTGACGCTGGCCGAACGCTTCGCCTTGGCCGAACGCTTCATGCGCGCCGCGCGTCCTGCCGATGCGCTCGTGGCCTTGGACGTGGCGCCGCCGTCGGGGCGCGCGGCCCGGCGCCGCCTGCTTCATGCGCGCGGCATGGCGCTCTACGGCACGCGGACGCGCTATGCGGAAGCCGCTGAAGTGCTCGCCGAGGCGGCGCGTCTGGGTGGGCCCAACGCGGGCGATGCGCGCTTTCACGCGTCCCGCGCCCTCAGCCGGGCGGACCAAGATCGCGCGGCGATTCGCGCGTACGATCGCTTCGCGCGACGCGACCGGAACCATCCGCGCACAGCCCAGGCCACCTA
>JBCCRV010000039.1:0-19392 GCA_039201085.1 Myxococcota bacterium
GCCGGCTTTGCCGCTTCGTTCGCCGCTTCGCGATACGTTGGCGCGGCCGTCGGTCATAAGCACAATGAGCGGCGTGCGGCCGCGCGCGCGTTGATCGTGTGCGAGAAGGCGCGCTCCATCGATGCCGCTTGCCAGCGGCGTTGCGCCGCCGCCGGCAAGGCCGGCGAGGCAGCGGCGGGCGCGCGTAAGTGAACGGGTGGGTGGAACGACCAGGCGCGCTTCGTCGTCGCGCAAGGCGAGGAGCGCCACGTGGTCCCGGCGCGTGTAGCAATCCGCGAGCACCTGCTCGACGGCGCCCTTCGCCTCGGCCAAACGCTTCATGGCGGCCGAACCGGACGCATCCACGGCGAAGATCACGCAGGTCTCCGTGGGCTGACGGTGCTGACGCACGCGAAAGTCTTCTTGGCGCACGAGCACGCGCGGTGCGTCCGCCCGCGCGAGCCTGCGCCGAAAGCGCTGCCAGGGCGCGGCGGCGCGCAGGGTGGAAACGAGCGCCAAACGCTCAGGCGGCCGCGGAGTGCCGAGGCGTACGCCGGCGGGCCGGCCCGTGGCCGACGAGCGGCTGAGTGCGCCGGAGCGGCCGGCGCTTTGCGCGCCGCGGCTCGATTCGAGGGCGAGGCCATCGAGCAAGCCCTGGGGAATTCCGCTTCGCACGGCGTCGAGCAGCACCTCTTGGGGCGGGGCCTCGCCTACGGCGTCCGATTCGGCCGACGGCGCCGCCTCGGATCGGGACGGCGCTTGCTCCAGTATGGGGTCGTCGTCGTGCGCGTTTGAGTTCGGCGGGTCGTTGCTCTTTGTTGGCTCTCGCTCCGGTAGATCCGGTACGCGCGTTGCGCGCGGACCAAGGACGAGCCGCGCGGCTAAGGCCAGATCGTCGTCACCTACGGCGGCGCGCCCCTCAACGGAGGCGTGCGCACATGCAACTCGGGCGGCTTGAAGGAGGGGACGAAGACCGGCGACACCGGCCGCTTCGGCGACGCGCGCGAGCGCCGACAAATCATCGTCGCCGATCGTTGCGGCGTGGCTTCGCGCGGCATTGATGGCGTCGAAACGCGGCGCGTATTCGCCGGGCAGCGACGACGGGACAAGCGCTCCGAGGTCCAGCAGCAGCGCACAGCGATCGATGAGCTGGGGCAGAGGCGCCTCGCCCGGTCGACCTTCGTCCAGAAGAACCAGCCCTAGCGGGCACTCCACGCGCTCCGCCAAACCCTCGCGCTCGAGGCGCACTTCTTGGTGATCGACGGCGGCGCAAAGGTGGGCCGCCGTTTGGCTTTCGATGCGCTCCGCCATCGGTGCCACAAGAACGCCGCTGCGCGCTCGAGCGAGCAGTCCTTCTTCCACCACGACGCGACCGGTACGAAGCGTTTGACCAAGCGCCAAGGCGCCCAGCAGCCGATCGTCCGTCGTGTGCGCGGGCATGCGCACCATGGGCGCGGATTGCGCGAGGGCCTGCCGAATCCAGCGCATGAGCACGTCGCGCTGCGGTCCTGGTGCCGCGCGAACACAGAGCCCGCCCAAGGCGATCGGATCGAGGGCGAAGAGCTCGACGGCTAGCGCCACCTCCGCCCAGCCCGCTTCGGCGGGACGGCGCTGGAGGGCCGCGAGCGTGGACTCCACGCGCGGCGACACATCAGCGCCCGCGCCGCTCACGCGCCGAAGACCTGCTCGATGGCGCGCTCGACGCGCACTCCTTGCCCGACTTCGTCCAGCGGTGCACGGCGAAGGCGGTGGCGCAGCGCGAGCACGGCGACGCGGCGAATGTGCTCTGGCTGGACCGAATCCGCGCCCTCAAGGCTGGCGGCGGCACGCGCTGCGCGCACGAGCGTGAGTTCACCGCGCAGGCCGTCCGTGCCAAGGGCGCCGCAAAGGGCGCTCGCCTTTTCAACGGCGCCATCGTCGATGGCGACGGCGTGCAGCCGCGCCTTGGCGGTCTGCAGCTGCTCGCGAAGGGTGCGTTCGCTCTCAGCGTAGCGCTCGCCAAAGGCGGCGCGGTCCGTGTCGAAGGCGAGACGGCGCTTCACCACTTCGACGCGCGTGGCCACGTCCGTCGGCGTGCTCACATCGAGGCAAAGGCCGAAGCGATCGAGCAGCTGGGGGCGAAGCTCGCCCTCCTCAGGGTTGCCGCTGCCGATGAGCACAAAGCGCGCCGGGTGACGCAAGCTGATGCCCTCGCGTTCGATGACGTTTTCGCCGGAAGCCGCCACGTCGAGCAGCAGGTCGACGATGTGATCGGCCAGGAGGTTCACTTCGTCGATGTATAGAAATCCGCGGTGCGCCTGCGCGAGCAGTCCCGGCGAAAGGCGGCGCTCCCCGCGCGTTAGCGCCGCTTCGAGATCGAGCGCGCCGACGACGCGATCCTCGGTGACGCCGAGGGGCAGGTCGACAACGGGCACGGGCACCTCGACGGCGCGCGCTTCTTCGCCGTCGTCGGTGGTGAACGTTCCAAGGGCGCCCTCCGGCGGCTCGCGGTGGTACGGGTCACCTTCGATCACCCGCATGTTCGGCAAGAGGCCCGCCAGGGCGCGAATGGCCGTCGACTTGCCCGTGCCGCGATCGCCGAAGACGAGCACCCCGCCGATGGTGGGATCGACGGTCACAAGCTGGAGGGCGAGCTTCAGCTCGTCCTGACCCACGATGGCCGTGAAGGGAAAGTGCTTCATCGCACCGGCACTGTGCCACAGGGCCGCGTCGCCGTGGGATGCGGCTCGGGGCCGCGCGCGCGAATCATGGGGCCGCGAAGACGCGGGCTCCGAACGGAAGGACGTGCGGGCCATCGACTAGACCGCCTTCATTTTGAACGGAGCCTGCGGCGTTCGTCCTGTTGTTCGAGGACAAGGAACGCCGGGCGCAGGAATGTAGGCACATTTCAAGGAGGCGTGACGCAGACATCGGGCGACAGGGTGGGCGAAGCAGGCTCCGTTCAAAATGAATGCGGTCTAGGCAGCGGGCGGCGCAAAGACGTCGCGCGATCGTCGACCCATCTCGCCGGCCACTTCTTCCGCGTGCCGTGCGGCGGCGGTGGCGCCGTCCGCGAGGCCGTGAATCGGGCAGCGGCCGTCGAGGCCCGCTTGCAGGCGCTTCCGGCGCTGGGCGCCGCGCCAAAGGGCCCAGGTGCCGAGCGCCAAACCACCAAAGAAGAAGACCGCCGTCTCCGCTTCGAGAAGGAGCCAGGGCTCACGCATCACGCCCCACTTGGCGAGAATCTCGAGTGGCGTCCATGCCACGCACACGGCGGCGATCGCGTAGCGCAGGGCAGGGCCCCAGCCCGACTGCTGATGCAGACGCACCATGCAGTACACGGTGCCGGCCAGCGTCGCGAAGAGAATGCCCTTCGTAGTCCAGGAGTAGACGCCAACGGACGGATCGTAGGCCCAGAGGAGGAGCAGGTAGAAGCCCCAGACCGTCGTGGCGTACTGGAAAGCGCTCCGCGGGCCGTAGTTTCCGATGCGTCCGCTCACAACCGGGCCGCGCATCGTCGGCACACGCTTGCGCCACCAGAGGAACACGGGGCACCGGGACGAGTCGAGGAAGAGCAGGTACACCATCACGAGCGCGAGGGCGCCCCAGGTGTACTTCAGCAGGATGTACTCGCCGTAGATCGCCGTGAGCTGGCCGTCGACGACGGTGACCGCCTTGCCAATGCCGAGCGAACGCGAAGCCAGCAGGAGGCCGTACTCGATGCCGCCCGTCCAGATCAGATTGCCGCCAAAGATGCCTAGGATCGATTGACCGGCGTCGCTCGAAATGCGCGACGTGAGCCAGACGCAGAAGACGCCCAAGAGCGTCAAAAGGATCGCCGAGTAGATGAGAAAGTCCGTGACCGGCAGCGTGCGAAGGGCCACGGGCTCGCCGGCTTCGGCGGCGGCGAGGGCCGACTCGAGCACGGGCACGTCCGCCGGCGAACGGGTGCGCGCCTTGTCGAGCGCCTTTTCGATCTCGACGGCCAGGGTCTCGTCGCTGAAGAGCCGCGCTTCGACGCCGGCGGTGGGCGTGGGGCTGGCCACGGACGCCTCGGCCGCATTGATCACCACCATGAAGAGATGGGCTGCGGCGAGCATGAAGAAGACGAAGAGGCTCGTGAGTATCGTTCGCACCCAGGGCGAACCCTTCAGGCGGCGGGCCAGCTCGCGCGGACCTTCGGGCTCTTGAGCACGCATCAGCATCACGCCTTACCTCCGGCCGGCTCGAAAAATGCGGGCGCAGCACTTGGCTCGACCGCGGCGCTGGACAGGACGCTACGCTCGCTTTCCGTCTGGGTGTCGAAGCGCGTACGCGACGCGAGCGCCTGCGCGGCAAAGAAGCCCACGGCTTCGAGGGCGAACACGCTGGCGTAGGCGACGGCGGTGGAGCCGTGCGCCCACTGCATCACGTCCACGACGACCGTTCCGAGAAAACCGCCGGACGCAAAAGCGAGCGCCTGCGCCGCGCCCCAGATGCCCATGCGCGTGCCTTCGCGCTTTTCGCGTCCGCGGCCGGCGAGGGCCATCATCGACGCGATCGCGGCGATCGAAAAGATGCCGTTGAAGACACCAAGCACGAAGACATTTTCGCGCAGCGGCCAGGCAGGGAGCGCGAGCAAGCCCGCAGTGCAAAGACCGATCATCGCCAAGGCGGAGCCGAGGCAACCAAAGACGACCCAGCCCTTCAGCGAACCGAGACGCGTCTTCGCGAACACGCTGGTGAGCACGGCGACGAGCAGCATGCCCGCGAACACGCCGCCATGCTGCGCGCCGGCCAGCTGCGTGGACTCGCCCGGCGTCCAACCAAAAACAGCGCCCGCAAAGGGCTCGAGCACCAAATCCTGCCCGCTGTACGCGAGCATCGAAATGAACACGAAGGCCGTGAAACGACGCGAGTTCGGTTCGGCCCACACCTGCGCGAGGGCTTCGCGAAAAGCCGGCTTTTCTTCCTTTTCGCCGGCGTCGTCGGCCTGCGATGCGCCTTCGAGGCGCCACATGGCAAGGGCGGCGACGGCAAAAGCCGCGAGCGAGACGATGCCGGCGACCTTCACCAGCTGGGCGTAGGTGAAGGGCTCTAGGCTCTTGCCTACGGCGGTGGCGGTGATCGCAAAGCCCGCGATCATCATCATCCACACGATCGTCGCGGCGGCGCCGCGGCGCTTCGAAGGCACCCGTTTGGCCATGAGCGCCAGAAGCGACGTGCCACAAGCGCCGACGCCCAAGCCGATGAACACGTAGGCGACCGTCGCCGCAGCGAGGCCCAACCATGGATGCTCGGCGACGAGCGCGGTGGCCGCCGCGGCGCCGAATCCGCCTGCGGCCAGCGCCGCCATGCCACCGACGATCCAGGGCGTATGACGGCGACCAAGGTCCGATCCGTAGCCCATTCGGGGCCGGGAGAGCTGAACCGCATAGTGAAGGGTGACCAGCAGCCCCGGAACCATGGCCGCGAGGCCGAGCTCCACGACCATCACGCGGTTCAGCGTCGACGTACTGACCACCACAACGGCGCCCAAAGCGGTTTGCACCAAACCGAGCCGAAAAATGCTCAACCAACCGAAATCTCGATGATTCGCGTCCTGCATTCGGTACCTCCGACCGGCACAGCGCCCGGAACATGTTCCGTATCATTGACACAATAGCGTGTCAATGCTGCTGGACACTCCTGGGAGCAATGATAAGGTCGAGGCTGTGGCTGTCTCCTCCACCGACCTGGCCCGGCCGGGCCACGGCCTGCCGCCGGCGGTACCGGGAGCGATGCACGAGCTCAGCGCCGACGGCGTTCGCTTCGTACTCTACGAGCGGGCCGGCGACGAACGCGATCCGGTCCTTCTCGTCCACAGCGTCAATGCTGCCGCCTCCGCCTATGAAGTGCGCCCCATCTTCGAGCGCCTTCGGGAGCGCAAGGTATACGCCCTCGACCTTCCAGGCTTCGGTCGGTCCGAGCGGCCGAAGCGCCGCTACACGCCCGCGCTCATGACGGAAGCCCTTCGCATCGCCACCGAACACGTCTCGGCACGCCACGGCGGCGCCCCCATCGACGCCTTGGCCGTGTCCCTTTCATGCGAGTTTCTCGCGCGCGCGGCGGACGAATACGGCGGCTACCGCACGCTCGGCTTCGTGGCCGCCACGGGCCTCGAGGGCCGCAACGGACCGCGCGGAACAACGCGCGCTCAGCCCGTGGTGCGAAGCATCGTCGCGTGTTCCTGGTGGAGCGCCGGCCTCTTTCGCGGCCTCACGCGCCCGCGCGTGATTCGCTTCTTCCTGCGAAAGACATGGGGACGGCGCGGTATCGACGAAGGTCTGCAGGCCTATTGCGAGCAGTCCACGCGCGTGCCGGGCGCCAAGCACGCCCCCCTTTCGTTCCTGTCCGGTGAGCTCTTCAGCGCCGATGCGAGCCTGCTCTACGAGGCGCTCGAGGTGCCGGTGTGGAGCGCCTACGGGGTGCGCGGTGACTTCGCCCACTACGGTGCATCGACGCACCTCGAATCGGGGCCTAACTGGACCATGCAGCGCTTCGATTCGGGCGCCCTTCCCCATTTTGAGATGCCGCGCGAGTTTCTGACGGCTTACGCGCAGTTCCTTTCGGCCAATGCGCCTTCGGAGAGTTCATGAGTGAAGAAATCGTCGTCGTGGGCGGCGGCATCGGCGGACTGACCTGCGCCATCAACCTCGCCGCGCGCGGCGAGCACGTGCGCATCCTTGAAAAGCAGCCGTACCTCGGCGGCAAGGCGCGGCGCGTCTTCGCGGGCGAGGCGGGCATGGACGGCGGCCCAACGGTGCTGACGATGCTGTGGGTCTTCGATGAACTCTTCGATCTCGCCGGCCACAACTTTCGTGATTCGCTTCCCTTGGAACGCGCCGAACGGCTTGCGCGCCACCGTTGGTCAAGCGGCCAAGAGCTCGATCTCTTCGCCGACAAGCAACGCTCGGCCGATGCGATCGCGGAGGTTTTCGGCGCCCGCGAAGGGCGCGCGTACCTGGCGTTCTCGGACGACGCGCGAAAGATCTTCGAGCTGTCGGAAAACGCCTTTTTGCGCTCCCAGCGCATGGGGCTCACCGGGATGGTGCGCGAGTTTGGCGCTCGCGGCCTTTCGGCGTTGGCGCGCCTCGACAGCCATCGCTCGATGTGGGGCTCGCTGCAGAAGCGCTTTCGCGAGCCAAAGCTCTGGCAGCTCTTCGGCCGCTACGCGACCTACGTCGGTTCGTCACCCTTTGAAACCCCGGCTACGCTGAACCAGGTGGCCCACGTGGAGGCCGACGGCGTCTACCGGGCGAAGGGCGGCATGCGCGGGCTCATCGACGCGCTCGTGGACCTCGCCAAAAGCGTCGGCGTGAAGGTCGAACTCGGCGTCGACGTGAAGGGCATCGCCGTCCGCGGCGGGCGCGTGAAGGGCGTGGAAACGGCCGGCGCCTTTCGCGAAGCGAAGGCCGTTGTGTTCAACGGCGATATCTCTGCTGTCGGAACGGGCTTGCTTGGCGGCGCCGCGAAGGGCGCCGTAAAGCCGACGCCCGTGGCGAACCGCTCGCTTTCCGCCGTGACCTGGGCGATGGACGCGCGCGCCGAGGGCATGGATTTGGTGCACCATAACGTCATCTTTTGCGACGACTACGAAGCCGAGTTTCGCGCGCTCATCGGCCGCTCACGCGTTCCCGACGAGCCTACGGTGTACATCTGCGCACAGGACCGCGGCGACGCGCCGATCGCAGCCAAAAGCGAACGTATGTTAGTGCTCGTCAACGCGCCGCCCACGGGGGACCGGCCCGAGCGATGGCCAGAGAAGGAAAAGGAACGATGCACCGAAGCGATGACACGCGTGTTGCGCAAGAGCGGCCTCACGCTGCACCCGCGAGCGTCCAGCCAGACTTCGCCACTGGAGTTCGCGAAGCTCTTTCCGGCGACGGGCGGAGCCCTCTACGGGCCGCGGTGGCGGGGAGCGCGCTCGGTGATGGCGCGCAAGGGCGCGGCGACGGGCGTCGAGGGTCTCTACATGGCGGGCGGCAGCGTGCATCCGGGCCCGGGCGTCGCGATGGTGGCCTTGAGCGGCAGGCGCGCGGCGGAGCGCGTCTACGCGGACCTGCCTTCGACGCAGCGATCCCGGCAAGCGGCTACCTTTGGCACTACGTCGACGGCGTAAGCGACGACGGACGCTACGCGATCGTCATCATCGCGATGCAGGGCAACCCCTTCTCGACGACGTATTACAACGCCCGTCGGCGCGGTCCCGCGGACCCGTACCGCTACAGCTCGATGCATGTCGCCGTGTACGAACGGCGCGGGCGACGCTCGAAGGTTGCAGCCTGGGCCCTCGAAACCCAGCCTATCGATCCGCGGCGGGACCGCACGGCGGAGCGCCTCGCCATCGGCAACTCGATGCTCCGTTGGGAGGGCGATCGACTGGTGGCCGATCTGGACGAACGAACGACGCCGCCGCCCAAAGGCAATCCGTTTCGTTGGCCCGTGCACGGGCGCGTGGTGATTCACCCCGAAGCGATGCCGGGCGTGGGCCTTCCCATCGACGAGCACGGGCGTCATCTCTGGTGGCCCGTTGCGCCCGTGGCGCGTTTCGAGGTCGACCTCTTTGAGCCGCGCCTGCGTTTTTCGGGCCACGGCTACCACGACGCCAACGCCGGTGACCGCCCGCTCGACGAGAGCTTTGATACATGGAGCTGGATGCGCGCGCGTGTTGGACACGCGGCTCGACTCACCTACGACGTCCGTACGGCCTCGGGTGTCCGACGCGCGCACGCCTTGGAGGTGCGCCCCGACGGCGTTTACGATCTCGAGGACACGAAGCGCGTGTCCATCGAGCGCAGCGCCTGGGGCCTTGCGCGCGACGCCCGAGTGGACCGAGGCCGACAGGCCCATACGGTGCAAGCCTACGAAGACGGTCCGTTCTACACGCGTTCGCTGTTGAAGACGCACATCGGCGGCGATGAAGTGCTTGCGATGCATGAAACGCTCGCGGCGCATCGCCTCCGGCGCGCGTGGGTGCGGCACTGCGCCACCTACCGGATGCGCGAGCGTTGACGCACGGACGTCCCGAAGAAACCCGTGCGGGCGAAACGTCGTTCCTTCGCCGCGAGGGCACTGGGGTTTCACGCATTCTCAAGGACTTCCTTGACTGGCTCGAAGGCGGAGTTCGGAAGCGATGAATCCGCGGCTCAGCGCCGGCCTCAATGCTCTCCTCGTCGTGGCCGTGGTCGCTTGGAACTACTGGACAGCCGCGGTCGGTTTGAACGGCAAGACGGTCGGCGGCATGAGCCGCATCTACGACACGCTCTTCACGCCGGCGGCATACGCGTTTTCGATTTGGGGGCTGATCTTTCTGCTCCAGGGCGCGCATGCCGTCCATCAACTGCGCGCCGCGTTTCGCGGTGATGAGGCGCTCTTCAACGCCCTTGGCCCGTGGCTTCTGATCACCAACGTGCTCAACATGCTGTGGACCTTTGTGTGGCTAAGCGAATGGACGGCGACAAGCGTTGCCGTGCTCTTTGCGATGAACGTCTGTCTCTTCATCGCCGTGCGTCGTCTCGAAGAGGCACGCACCTACGATTCCCCTGGCCGGCGGCTCCTCGAATGGTGGCCCTTCACGATCTACGCAGGCTGGGTCGCCGTGGCCGTGCTCGCGAACCTCTCCGCGTACCTGTCGAAGCAAGGCTGGGTGAGCGGCGAGTCGGAGGGATGGGCCATCGGCATGATCGCCGTCGCCATGGCGTACAACCTGTTCTTACTCGCGCGGCGCCAACTCGTGACGCACGCCTGGGTCGCCGTCTGGGCCTGCGGCGCCATCGCCGTTCGCCAATGGAATGGTTCGACCACCGTCGCGTGGAGCGCTACCAAGGCGGGTGCGCTCGTGGCCGTATGCTGCGCGGTGGTGCTCTACCGCACGAATCGCAGCGAACGAAAAACGAGTGCCCCCTAAGGGCGCGATGCAGCACACCGCGAAACACACAATGCGCCGCACTACGCTATGCTCAGCGCGATGACCACCGCTCTCGAAAACGCAAAGAACCTCTACATGATCGGCATTCGCGACGGAAAGCCGGAGGAAGCGGTGAACGCCTTCACGGGCGATCGCTACACGCAGCACAGCACGGGGGTCGCCGATGGCCGTGAAGGATTTATTGCGTTCTTCAAACCCTTCCTGGAACGCAACCCCGTGCGCGATATTCGCGTCGTGCGCGGCTGGCAGGACGGCAAGTACGTGTTTCTGCAGGCGTACCAGTCGCTTAACGAAGGCGAGTATGAGTACGTCACGACGGACTTCTTCGACAGCGATGAGGAAGGAAAGATCGTCGAACACTGGGACGTCATTGCGGAGTTCGGCGGCGCAAACCCCGCAGGGCACACGGCGGTCGATGGCGCGACGGAGATCACGGAGCTCGAACATACGGACGCCAATAAGGCGCTGGTCCGTCGCATGCTGGAATCTTGCTTCTTCGACGGCAGAGACGGTTCGACGCTCGCCGAATTCGTGAGCAAGGATTGTGTACTGCACGGCGCCGGCATGAGCGATGGCCTGGCGGGTTTTTCGACGATCGCGGCCGCCCCGCGCGAGCTCAACTACCAAGCGATCGTGCTCTGCGTCGGCCAAGGCAACTTCGTGGCGACGCTCTGCAAAGCTACGCGCAAGGGCGAGCCGATCGTGCAGGTGGACGTCTTTCGGGTTCACCGCGGCAAGATCGTCGAACACTGGGAGAACGCCGAGCCCGTGCCAGAGAACGACGTCAACTCCGGCAAGTTCTAACCCCGTTCGGCCGAACCGGTCTGGAACTCAGCCCAAAAATCGCCGCGTCATGCGGCGCGGCGCGCCGAAGCTCGCAAGCGGTCGACGGCGCAAGGAAGCGCGGCGACGCCCTCGGTCTGCTACCTTGGCGAGATGCGCACTTCGTTCATTCTCCTCGTTACCCTTGGTGCATCGCTCGGCTGCGGCGACGACGACGCCACAACCGACGCGACCGTGGAGATGGCGATGGAGGCAAGCGTCGACGAGCGCGTAGCTGAAGACGCCGCGACGGGCGAAGACGCCGCGGGTGAAGCGGGCCTCGAAGACGAAGGCGTGGCCGACGCAGAGGTCGACGCGCCAACGGGCCCGCCGGTTCCCGTCCTCCCGGAGATCATGGGCGACTGCCCGGACTATGCCGAAGGCACGATCACCGTGATGGGGCTGGATGTGGAAGTCCGGCGCGGTGCACCCAGCGACGTGCCCGGACCCTTGGTGATCACGTGGCACGGAACGGGCGGAACGGGAAACCAGTCGATTCGGCAGCTCACAAATCCGGTCGAAGCCGCAATTCTTGCGGAGGGCGGCATGATTCTCGCGCCGAACGACGACGGCGAGGAACGCGTAGGCCGTTCACCGAACGGCGTCTGGTACGAAAGCTCGGACCTTCAGGTGGCCGATCAGCTGGTCGCGTGCGCCGTTCGCGACGCGAACATCGATCCCGCCCGCATCTACGTGACCGGCTGCAGCGCGGGCGGTTTGATGGCGGGGGCCATGACGGGCCTGCGCTCCGAGTACGTCGCAGCGTCCTACCTCGATTCGGGCGGCCTGCTCTTTCCCGCGCCGTTTGAAACGGCCTACACGCCGTCGATTTTGACGATGCACGGCGGGCCTGACGACATTGTGATCGTGAGCTTTCAAACGCTCAGCTTGCGCATTGCTCGGCAGGTTGCCGCCGCCGGAGGATCGGCGATCGACTGCAACCATCTATCGGGCCACTGCGGCGCGCCGTCGGACCTGCGCATGGCGGGCTGGGATTTCGTGCGGGTGCATCGCTACGGCGAGCCTTCGCCCTTTCCTGACGGCCCGGACGAGAGCTTTCCCGAATATTGCGCCGTGCCCGATCCGGAATAGTGCGCCGCATACTCCTCCTTCTGACCGTGGGCTGCGGGGCCAGCAGTCCGAACGTCGACGCCTCCGGCGACACGTCGCCGAGTGATTCGGCGATCCCCGATGCGTCCTCGGTGGACTCGGCGAACGACGCGCGCGTGGATGGCGGCACGGAGCGATGCATTGGCTCCACGGACGGCGCCCTGCTCCTGCCTGGAGACGACAACGGCGTTTTCGATCCCTCCGTCGCCTTCGACCCGAGGACGTCACGCCTCTGGATGAGCTACTCATCGGTCGACGGCGCCGCCGGCGAAGGCCGCATCAGTACTTGGCTCGCCTTCAGCGAGGACGGGGGCGACACGTGGTGCGGCGCGCAGCGCATCAACGCCGCCGAGGACGTTCCGGACGCGTCGTTGCCAACGCCGCTCGCGGGAAGCGATAGCTTCTGGAGCCACGAGGTTTCGTCCCTTGCTTTTGATCCGCAGGCGCCCGAGGGGCAGCGCTGGCGCCTCGTGTGGCATCGCTACCTTCATGCCGACGACGGGGACGCGGCGACCGACGACCGACGGTTTGAATACGGCTGGATCGCGCAGCGCACGGCACCCACGCCTGAGGCGCTGTACGAGGCCGCCGAATCGAAGCTCTTTGCCGCGGCAGGCTACCGCGCCGACCTGGCCTTCAACAACAGCGTGATCGGCGAACCGGAGGTCTTTGTCGACGCGCTCAATCCGGCCCTTTCGATGTGCCTGGTGATGACCGAGCCCGCGATGGTCGCGGAATCTGAGGGTTTGCTCTACATGGCGGCGTGCGGCTCGCGAAGCGGTGTACGCATCGTGAGCCTGCGTTTGAACGCCGGTGCATGGTCGTTCATTGGCGAGCAGCTGCGTCCCGAAGACGCGCAGGCGATCAATGCGGCGCTGACGGGCTTCAACGCGGCGGACCTCCATCGGCACGGCGATCAAACGCGGCTGCTGATCTCACCGGTCATGGGCGGTCTTTACCGCGGCTGCATTCTTTACAACGTGGTGGACGGCGTTGTGTCGGGCGCGCCGATCGAAGCCACGCGTCCGCACACGGACGGCACGATTCAAAGTGGTGTCTGCGCCTTTGATCCGGCCCTGCGCGCCGGCATGATCTTTGGCGAAACGCACTTTGGGGAACCGCAGTTTCGCCTGTTCGCCACGGGGATCATTCCCGGGGGCTAGCAGCTGTAAAAAGGGCGCCGTAGGCGCGCTTTTTGGCAGCTGCACGTTAGATCGTTAGCAGGTGATTGAACGAACTTGGGGGACGTTGCACAACACAGGGCAACGCCTTCGGCGGGGCACGGGCACAGGCAAGGGCACGGGAGCAGGCGGCAAATGCGCGCCTGCGGCGCGCTTCTGCCGCCTGCTAATGCTGCGGGGTGCAACGCAAGCACGGCGGGGTTTCGCAGTCCGTTCGTTCGCTGCAGATCCCCTGAAGGCCTTCCCGTAGACTGCAGCGATCGCCAAGACGAGTGCATTCGCTGGGCGGCGCGTTTGCGCCGGTGGGGCATCCCGTAAGAAGGAGAAGGGCGAGCACGCGAAGCATGGTGTAGACGCTCGGGTCAAAAGGGCCTGGGCACAAGCGCACGAAAGCCCGGAATAAAGCTGTGCAGTCGACGAAGTTCGGCGGGCGTGTAGTCGGGCGGCGTCCGGCGGTCCGCAAGATGCGTGATGAGCGCCCCTCGCATCGCGTCACCGCCAAAGAGCGCCGAGAGGTTCAACACCACGAGCATGCTCTGCCAGTCGAGCACGAGCGTCTGCGCGTGCCGGAGCTGCTGGAAGTGGCGATGGCGCCGCGTTCGGCCCGCTCCCGCTAGAATGATGCCCTTGGGCGGCTCCGGAACGGATCCGTTCAAGGGCACCCCGACGCGAAGCCGCACCACCTCACTCAGCGTCACGGCGACGGGCCGATATCGGCCGACGTACAGCACGTCGCCTTCGAGGCGAAGCTCGCGGCGGTTGACCCGGCGCAGGAGAAGGAACGCCACGATCGCCCAGCCGACGAAGAACATCGTGGTTCCCGCGAGGCTCTCCATGGATGAACGGCGTCCATAAAGCTCCAGGGCGTCGCGCAGAATGAACGAACCGGCGATGGCGATCGCCAGGCCGGCGCTGGCAGACATAAAGACCGCGCCGATCCACATCGCCTTTCCCATGCGAGTTGTCAGCACGGTGCTCATGCGGAGGCGCTCATTCGGCGGCATTCAATCTGGAGCCCTCGTTCTGCGGCATTCGTTCTGCGGCATTCTTTCTGCGGCACTTCCTTTACAGCGCATTCCACGCTGCACTCAAAGGCCACGGTGATGCTCGGGACGCAGCGGTACGCGCCCCGCGAGGGCTTCGTCGATCACCGCGACGATGCGCTCCGAATCCGCCGGCAAACGGCCGCCAAGGGGCAGGTAATTCGAGGCGTGGTTCGTGCGAAAGAGGCAGTCCGTGGGTGCAGCGTTTGCCACCATCGCTTTCAGCTCGCGAAGAAGCTCGGGGACGGCAGGCACTTCAAAGCGGCCCTTCTTCTGCAGTTTCGCCAGCGGCGTTCCAGGAACCACGGTCACCGTGAGGGCGGAGAAGAAGGCCGGGTCCATGGCCGTCACCAGCTTTGCCGTATTCTGCGCATGCTCCTCGCTGCGATCGCTCGCGATGCCCAGAAGCGCGATGACGCTCATTTCCATGCCTGCGGCGTGCGCGGACTCCGCGGCCTTCACGTGGCCCGCAAAGGTGTCACCCTTGGCGATGCGCTTCAGCACCAAGTCGTCTCCGGACTCGGGCCCGATATAAAGGCGGCTCAGACCAGCTTCCCGCAGCGCTCGGAGCTCATCCGCCGACTTCTCGTTCACATTCCGCGCCATCGCATAGCAGCTCACGCGCCGCAGCTGAGGAAAGTGCGTGCGCGCCGCTTCCAAGATCGCCAGCCAGTGGTCCTGCGGCAGGATGAGCGCGTCACCGTCCGCGACGAAGAGCTTCTTCACCGCCGATACGCGCGGGCCCAGCGACTCGGCGGCGGCGAGATCTTCCAGCGATGCGTCCAGCGCCCGCACGCGAAAGGTCTTGTCGCGGTACATATCGCAGTAGGTGCAGTGGTTCCACGAGCACCCGATCGTCGCCTGCAGGATCAGCGCGTCCGCCTCGGATGGCGGACGGTATAGACGGCCTTCGTAACGCACACGACGAGCATAGCAGTTCACCCTCCCTCCGTTCGGACGGCGCTGGCGGAGTGAGTCCTACGAGTGGCGGGAATGAATCTTTAGGCGGCCGGGCCGCGCACAAGCGTATGCTCGGACGCCGCGTCCCCGCTTCCGATGAGCGACGAAGCCAGGGCTTCGGAAGCTCAGTCCACAAACGCAACGGCCGCTCGGACCGTAGCGAAGAACTCGGTTGCGTCGGCGGACTCGTTCGTCGCGCAGAGTTTGGCAGGCGCGTTGACCGGTCCGCGTGCAACGGAGAGAACGACCGGAGACGACCCATCGCATTCGGAGGGTCGATTCCAATCGAGGCCATCAAGCGTCGACCACACCCGATTCCAGACCGCTTCGGAGATGATCCTGGTTTGTTCATCGATGCGAACGCGTACGGCATCTGTGGCGCATTCGAAGGTGATCGTTTCTTCCCGGTCCCATTCGGTCGCGGGCGAGGACACGACGACGGACTGGCCGCTGCATCGCAGTGCGCTGGAATCCGCGTGCCCTGCGCGCTCGCCAAACTCCGACTCAGCTTCGTCACCGGCGCTCGCGGATTCGTTGCCATCGGCGGTGACCGGCTCGCTCGTGCTGCAGCCGAAGCTCGCCATGAAAGCCGCCGCAACGCCGGCGCACCAGTTCGCACGGAGGTTCACGCGGCCACCATAGCAGCTGCCCTTCGCGGGACGGATCGCCGGCTAGCGAGTCCGCTCAAGCTCGAGCGGCCATGAACGCTTCCAGACTCTCGCGTTGCAGTTCGCCGGTCGCCGTTTGCGAGCCCGATGTGACGCTCAAGAGCCCCTCGTGAAGCACCACCACCCAATCGTTTTGCCGGCCGAGCAGCGCCGCGCATTCCGCAACGAGCGTCTCGGGCACATGCACGATCTCCACCGCGTCCGCGGCGTGTACGGCGGATTTTGACCACTCGGCACGAAGGGTCGCGTGGCCCTTGGCGGTCACAACGTGAAGGCTGGGCGCTTTCTTGCTCGCGCGATGCAGGCGTTCGGCCGAAGGCGCACCGACTTCGATCCAGCGCTGGACCTCGCCGCGCAGGTTGTGCGTCCAAAGGGCTGCGTCTTCGCGCGTCGAGAGCCCGCGGCCAAACTCCAGGCCCTCTTCATGAAAAATGAGGCGCGCGAGTACACGAACGACCATGCGTCCGTCGTCTTCGGATGGATGGCGCGGGACCCGAAAGTCGAGGGACTCGTACACGGCGCGGTCGACGTCCGAGAGGTCGACGCTGAAGCGAAAGAGCGTAGAGGGGTGGGCCATCACTGCCTTGCTATCGAAAACTCAAAAGGAAACTCAAAGCTAGACGGTAGGCTCTCCTAAGGGCCCGCAGGAGCCGTGTGGTCGGCTCGCCTAACGCGCTTCCGCCGGCGCGCCGGGTTCGGCGGTCTCGCCGCTCAGCGCGTCATCCGTCCCGAAGACAAACGGGTAGCTCACCTGAACGACCCCGTCGTCCGGCGCTGGAAAGGTCCATCCACGAGCACGCTCCGCCGCGCACGCGCCCACGCTTTCGAGGCCCGGGTCCGATTCCGGATTTGTGCTCCGTACCGCGCCATCGGCCCCGATGATAAAGGTAAGCAGAACCCGTCCAGCCAGCTGTGGCTCGTTCGCGAGCTCACGCTCGTAGCAGTAGCGAACTTGATTGCGGTTCTGGCGAATCACGTTTCGAATCGCCTCGCGCGAATACCCTGACGCGACTCCGTCCGACCCTTCGGGCATGGCACCCCCATTCGCTTGGTCGGGAGTCGGCGCGCCGCCGTCGCTGTTCGGGGGTGGACGCTCAGCGCTTGAGGACGGTACTTCCGATTGCTCACCACCGCTCGATGGCGGTTGCTCAGGCTGGACAGCTTGTGAGCCGTCGCAGGCAAGCTGGAGAATCAGTACCGCGAAGAAGGAGAGACGGGTCATCGCAGCGACAGTAGCCGAGTGCGCCGAACGCGAATACCCCCTCTGGGTCTTGGTCCATATCAATGCGCCTAGACCGCGCTCGTATCGCTCGCTGCCGAACTACCCGCCGAAGATCAGCTCGCCGCTCGAGTAGCTCGAACCGAAGGTGGCCGCGAGCGTCGCCGTTTGTCGCACCGCGCTTTCGACGTCCAGCTCATGCAGCGTGCTGAGGCGATGAATGAAGGTGGAGAAAAGCACGCCCTCGCCGACAGCGTAGCGCGCGTCGAGGGCCGTATGAAAGTTGGCGACCATGATCGCCTGAACGTGGTCCGGGCTCAGCTCGCCGACGCTCGCGACGGGCACCACCATGCGCATGCGGTCCGCACGGGCATCGGTGATCACCGTGACCGTGACGCCCCGGTAGTCGAGCTCCCAGGCGCCGCCCTGGCGACGCGCGGATGGATCCACCTGCCGCAGCAGGCCGTCGAGCTGATCGAGGTTCATCTGGCTGAGCTCCGGTTCGGGTTCGCTAGCGCTCGGGCACTGGGCCGGCGGAGTCACGGCGACGACGCGGGCCGTCGGGGTGGAGGCGCATGCCGCGAGGGCGCACAGGAGGAAAAGGGCGGCGGTTTTGTGGGTCACGAGGCGTCTATGCGTGTGGGGCGGGTTCGTTACGGGAGCGCGATCGGGTCGAGGTTCGGTCAGGTCGGTCGCGCTGCGCACTGGGCGGGGTTCCGGGGTTTGATCGGCGAAGTGGACAGTCGGCGCGACGGCCACCAGACTTTCAGCGTGGCGAAGAAGGGCCAGGGTCGGGGCGCGAAGGGCGCCAACTCGTTTGCGGAGCTTTCGAAGCTGGCAAAGCTTGCGCGCGCTTCGCAGAAGAGCACGGCGGCGCCGCGGGGCAAAACGAAGGGGCCGAGCGCGCCGCAAGCGCCCCTAACGGCTTCCGCGACGAAGGCGGCGGCGACGACATCTTCGCAACGTCACGCAAAGGGCCGCGATGCACCTGCCTCGACTCCGGCATCCAGCCCATCGCCCAAGGCAAGCTCGACTGAGCTGGCAGGCTACAGCGCTGACGATCGTGTTGCCTTTCACCAGGCCTTCGCGGGGGTCGAGTCCCTCGATTCGCCGCACCACCGCAAGCGCGGCCCGGACCGGCGCAGCTTGGCAAAGGCGGTGCGCGCCAAAGCTCAGGCGGCCGAAGAAGACGCGCGAGCGCGGCTCGATGCGCTCGTCGGCGGCGGCGTCTTCTTCGACATCCTGCGCCACTCAGACGGCGGCGTAGAGGGCCGCCGGCGCGGCACGCCGGACCGTACGAGCCGTATGCTGGCCGGGGGTAAGCTGCCGCCCGTGGCGCACTTGGATCTGCATGGCCAACGAACGGACGAGGTGGACCGCGCCGTTCGCACCTTCGTCCGGGAAAGTCATCGCGCCGGGCGACTCGACCTCGCGATCATTCACGGTAAGGGTCACCACAGCGAAGGCGGAAAGGGCGTGCTCCAGGGCGCCGTCGTTCGAGCGCTGACGAAGGGTGGCGCCGCGCCGCTCGTGGACGCCTTTGCGACGGCGCCTTCGCGCTACGGTGGACACGGCGCTGTCCTCGTTCGTCTGCGCATGCGGATCTAGGCTGCATCGGGGCCGTCGCGGTCGCCGGTGAGAACCGGCGTGCTGCGCGGCAGACCCCGCGCGGGCGAGCTGGGGCCCCGTACTGTGGACGCGACTCGCTGCGCTCGCGGTCCACGCCGCCGCCGCGAGCCGGACCCCAATCGCCCGCGCGGGGTCTGCCGCTCCGCCCGCCTTCGTATGCCGTCGAACGGGTGAAAGAAAATGGGTGGGGGAGCGCCCACTCGCTCTCGTGTCTTACGACACGACGAGTGGACGCGGGACATAGCCCACGTGACCCAGGCCTAAGGAAACATAGACGCGCAACGTCTGGTCCAGGCGCGCGGGCAGCATCGAGCAACTAAACCCGTTCGACTCGGTGCCGGCGTCACGTGAGCTCAGCTGAGAAACCCACCCGCGCGCAGGCCGGAACGACCCGTCTCCGTCTCCGTCTCCGTCTCCCGTCATGAGGAGAAAGGTCTCGGAGAAGGAAAGGGTGACGGAGATGGAGTGAGGTGATGGCGAAGGACCCGGCGAGGGCGAGGGTGTTGGCGACGGAGACGGTGTTGGCGACGGAGCCGGATGGGGGCGGTGATGGCGGACGACGGAGCTGGCGTGGTGGGCGGGTAAGTCGTGCCGCAACCGGCCCTGCCGGGCCGAAGCCCGGCAGGGCCGGCGTCGACTAACGCGCGTGGGCGAGTCGGTAGGACATCGCTGCAATCGCTTCGACGAGCTGGCTGACCTCCGACGCCTGCAAATCGGAGATGTAGCGCCAGCGGCGCGCGACCTCGACGATGGCCGCCACCTCACGCGCTGACCCAAGGGCGGATAGGTAGCGCGTGCGCTTATGACCGCCCTGAAGCCCCCAGCCTTCACTGAGGTTCAAAGGAATGCTCGA
>JBCCRV010000040.1:0-19377 GCA_039201085.1 Myxococcota bacterium
CGATCACGGCGTCGGGCGTGGACGCTTCTTCGATGGGGCTTAGGTAGCGTCGCGCGCCCCGGGCCGCGGACCAGCAAACCCAGGTGCCGGCGTCATCGACCCAGCCCGCGGCGCCCGCCGGCGGCGTCGCGGTGGCCCCGCGAATGAAGTCGGCCGCGGTCGGCGTGGCGGCTGCGCCGGCGCATGCGATCCACTCGCCCAGTTCGCGGGCGATCCAAGGCACGGGCATTGTCGGCGAACCTTCGCGCGCCCAGCGCGCGTCGCGCGTCGCCGACACGAACCATTCGGTCAGCTGCGCGACGGGCGTCGCGCCGGTGCTGAGGCGCAGTGCTTCATCGGGGCGAGCCAGCATCGCGAGCTCCCAGCCGAGCCAGGCGCGCCAGCGGGGCGCGCAGATTTGAACGAGCGAGGACGCGATGCGGGACGCCGCAAAGGGCTTTTCCGACGCCCGGCGCGCCCGGCAGAGCACCAAGTTGGCTAGATACTCGCCCGCAAGTACGCCTTCCGTTCGCGCCGCGCGCGACGCGCGACGCGCAAGCCGCACCCCTTCGGCGACGTCCCTTGAGAGCATGGCGATGGCGCGAAGGCACGCGACCTCGACCACCAGTTCGGCGCGGGCGGCTTGGGCCGCGCGCCGCTCGACGTCGGCGGCCTGCTCGTCGACGAGCGTCTCCCCAAGGGCCGCAGCCCGTAGCGCCGAAACCTCCCCGTCCACGCCGGCGAGACCGGGTCTCGCCGCCCGGTAGGCTGCCAGGCCTTCGCGGTCGAACGCGGCGAAGCACCATCGTTCACCGTACGTGCACGCGCGCTCGATGAGCGACCGGTCCGCGCGGCTTTCGGCGAGGACCGCGACCGAGGGAGGCGGGCTCGCCGTCAGCTCGGCCAAGGCGCCGCGAAATACGAGCGCCCAACCCTGCCCAAGGGCGCCGCCTTCGCGTTCGAGGGCCAGGGCTGCCCGTTCGAGCTCGCCCGCTTCACCCCGCGATCCCGCAGCTAAATACGCTTCACACGCTTCGGGCCGAACCCCCACATTGTGTAGCTTATCCGAAAACAAACCTTGTCAGCGTCCAAGCGCTCTCCATACCCTTGCGATGTGTGCCGTTGTGCGGGACTTCTGTTCGTACTGCTTATTTCCACGACGTCCTCGGCGCAGGACGGCTTGCCGCGCGGCGTCGTCGTCACCGTGGGTCCCGTCGATCCTGCTGGCGTCATGCGCGGCGCGTCCGAAGCGGAGGCCGTAAACTGGGAGCTTCGGCGCCTCGATCCGCAGGCGACCCCGGCCCTCGAAGCGCCCACGGAGGCCATCGCACGCCTACGCGACGCCTTTGAGGGCGCAGAGTTTGACGCATGCCTCGCCGCTGCGCAGGGGCGCGAGCTGGGGGTCGACGCGCTCTTGGCGCGCGGCGACCGCGAGTCGGCGGCGGACGTTCTCGCCTTCGCCGCGTCCTGCGCGCACCACGCGACGAACGAGGACGTGTCGCGCGAGCTGCTTGCCCGCGCCGTGGCCGCAGAGCTTCCCCTCGCGGGCCATTCTGCCTTTCAAGATGTCGCCGTCGACCGCGCGTTTCGCGAGCTCGAACGCGCTGCGACCGTGGTGACGCTTCGGCTTAGTACGGACCCGGAGGGCGCGGCGATATCGGTGGACGGACGTCCGCGCGCGTGTCCGGAGAGCCCCTGCACGATCGCGCTGCGTCCGGGCCGGCATGTGATCACCGCCGCGCAGGTCGGTTACCGCGTACGCGAGCTCGTGATCGATGTGCTCGAAAATGAAGAGCGCTCGCTCTCCCTCGATGAAGCGCCGTCCCAGCTCGTGGAAGCGCAGCTCAGTGCGACCCTCGCGGATGGTACGGCGCCCGATGATCCGGCGATGGTGAACGCCCTGTCGATCGCGTACTCGACGCCGCTGCTTCTGGTCGGCTGGAGCGAAGACCCAACGCGCCTGGCGCTCTTCGACCTGGGTGACGAGCGCTTGGTGCTTCGCGAAGGTGCGAGCGGTGGCGAGCTGGAAGGCGCCTCGGACCGGCTCGTGCGGCGCTGGGTCGGCGAGCAGCCGCGCCCGCTCTGGAAGAAGCCGGGGTTTTGGGTCGTCTCGACGCTCATTCTGGCGGCAGCCGTCGGCGGCACCGTGGCCGCCTTCGCGCTTCAGCCGGACCCTCAGTTTAATATCGTGGGCCGTTGAGCGGCTCCGAACGCTACCGCCTGGTGCGTACGATCGGCGTGGGCGGCATGGCCCAGGTCGCTGAGGCCATCGCTATCGGTAGCCACGGCTTCGAGCGGCGCGTCGCGCTGAAGTGGGTCCTGCCGGACATGGCCGACGATCCGGCGATGCGCCGCATGTTCCTCGATGAAGCGCGCATCGCATCGCGCCTCCATCACGCAAACATCGTGCAGGTCGTCGACTACGGCATGATGGACGGCACCGAGTTCATCGTCAGCGAGTTCGTCGACGGCATGGACCTTCGAAAGGCCCGCAAGCTCGCCGGCGGTCAGCTGCCCGAAGCCATCGTGCTCTACGTGATCGCGCAGATCGCGCACGGACTGCATCACGCCCACGAAGCGAAGGACCCCGTCGGCGAGCCCCTCGGCATCGTGCACCGCGATGTAAGCCCGGCGAATGTGCTGCTCTCGTGGGATGGCGACGTGAAGCTCTCGGACTTCGGCGTGGCCTTTGCCGCCCATCGCGAGGAGCGCACGGAGACCGGCGTCATCAAGGGCAAAGCGTCCTATATGTCGCCCGAGCAAGCGGCCGGCCAACCGGTGACCGGCGCGACGGATGTGTACGCCCTTGGCGTCATGATGCACCTGCTGCTCACGGGGGTACCCGCGAGTCGCTACGGTCAGCCGCGCGCCGACCGCGTGACGATCGAGGCCGAAGACATTCGCGGTCTCGCCGAGCGCTGCCTTGACCCGGACCCGAACGAACGGCCCAGCGCGAAGGCCGTTGCCGAGCGCGCGACGAGCCTGCGCGTGGCCCGCGGCGAAGAGAGCGGCCGCTACCTGCTCGAAGCGTTTCTCCAGCCCTTCCGGGCGCGCCAATCGAAGCCGCGCGGCATCGATAAGCTGGTTGGCTTCGTCGTCGAGCAGACCGGCGACTCGGGCGTTCGTGAGTACACGCTGACGGCGCCCAGCGAAGCGGCATCGGGCGAGGTGGACGTCGATGTCGACTTCACGGAGCGCAGCGGCATGGGGCCCGCCGAGGCCGATGCCTTAGGATCGAACGCGACCGCTTCCAGCGACCACAACGACGCCGACGAGAGCGACGCTGATACCGACGACACCGAGCCGAGTGCGCTGCCCGAACGTCCCCGACGATGGTGGGTGGTTGCGCTCCTATTGGCCGCCGCCGGTGGAGGGGCCGGGGTATTGTTCCTGAGCGACGCTGCGAGGGACCCGGCGGCGCCGCTGGACGGTCAGCCCGTCAACGCGATCGCGCTCGACGACGCTGGCATCGATGTCGGAGTCGACGGGAGCGTGGATGCCCCGCTGGACGCTGCGGCCGAGCTCGCCCTCGACGCTGGCGCCGCCGACATCGACGACGCGGAGGTCGATTTGAGTGATGCCGAGGCCGAAGATACGCGGGTGCGCCGCCGGCGCGATGCAGGGGCACCGCCGCCGCCGCCTCCCCCGCCTCCGCCGCCTCCCGAAGTAGGTGCGCCGCTGCGGCGGGTGGCCTTCATCGGTCGATGGTTGTTGGGCAAGCAAGTCTACATCGATGGCCGACGCGTGGGCGTTGCTCCGTTGGTCCCCGAGGTGAATCCGGGCAGCCATCAACTGGTTGTACGCGACCAGCACAACAGCGAAGTGCTGCACCGACGAACGTTCACCGTCGAACCCGGTCGCGATCGAATGGTAATTCGAATCAACGAAGCGCCGAATTGAGTTCAGAGCGCGAGGCAGGCGTCGAAGTCCAAGACCCGTTCAAGTGCTCGGCAGATTGCCATTTCCTCCGGGTCTGAGGATGGGCACGCGATGGTGTTTTCCAACACGATATGCTGCGTACAGGCAAAGCGGTCGATGACCGCGGTTCCGCCTGATACGGAGAGTTGAAGCGTCGGGGTGAGTCCACACAGCGCTTGCTGTCCGCCGGTTCGGTGGGTTCGACCCTCGGGCCCCGCAAAGCGCTCTTCGATTGCCTGTGCTTCCGCGTCGGAGCAGGTAGCGAAGGTCTCGGCGTCCGGTTGGATATTCTCTTCCCATCGATGAGCGATCACCCGCAGGCAGTAGCGCTGTTCAGCGTCGAGGTCGTCGAGCGCAAGATTGATCAGCGATTGCGTAAGGCGTTCACGCGTCCTGGCGACTGGACCGCAAAAGTACTGTCGTTGAACCCGGGCGCATCGCCCCGGTTCGAGGGCAAGACATTCTTCGCACGCCACCACATCCGGCGGGAGCACGAAGAGGTCTGCGACCACGACGTTTGCGTCGACCGGATACGGAGCATTTCCGCGCAGTTCGTCAACGCAGAAGTTATCTTCAGGCAGACTCAGTGCTATAACCAAGTCCACCTGCTCGGCCGTGCAGGCCATTAGCAAGACCGCGCTGCAGACCCAACGCTTCATCGAGCGGCGGCGTCTCCCGCGGCGCAGGCTTCGTCGAAGCGGGCGCGGTCGTCGATTTCGACGAGGGCGAGCTGGTTTCCGGGGCGTCCTGGCATGCGCGTCAGATCCGAGCGGTGATAGTACAGCATGAGTCGGTTGCCCGCTGGAACCGGCTCGGGATCGACCTTGCCGCGAAAGTCGCCGACGGCCGGTGAGCTGATGCGGCAGTTGTGCCGAAGGCGCGTGATGTTGCCTTCGCCGTCCCGCGCGAAGGCCGCCATCCAGAGCTCGTGGTTCATGCAGTTTACGCCGCGGCAGCCCGGGGCGCGGTCGTCCGCGTCCGCCACCATGTAGCTCGTGTAGAGCTCGCCTTCCCATTCGAAGGCTTCGAGGGAAATCGCGCCGCGCGGCGTGCCCTCCACCGTCGACTGGCTCGGGTCGAAGGGGATTTCCAGGAGGAAGCGAAGCTCGCCGTCGGCACCCTCCCGGTAGACAAGGGCGTTCGGTCCCCCGTCGTCGTTGGTGAACATATGAACGCGCCCGCCGCTCACGAAGGGCGAGAGGTCCGGCTTCGCGCTCGCGTCGTTCGTAACGATCGCTGTGGTGATGCTGGGCACGTCCCTAAGGTCCGACGCTGCGGCCTGAATGAAGTCACCGCTCCACCGACCGGCAAAGACCACTTCCCGGCCGGGCACCCATCGGGCGACGGACGCGAAGGTGCCGAAGGCCCGACGCGCGTTCGGGCGCCGATCGCTCCACGCAACGAGGGCGCCGTCATCGGAGAAGACGTCCTGCACCAGTACGGCTTCCGTGTTGATGGCGTCCGCGTGACGATGAAAGGCCACCCATCCGCGTCCCGACGAGGAGCCGCGAATCGGGTAGGGGTTGCGAATCTCATTGTTCGCGTAATCCGCCGGAATGCCGCGAAGCGGAACGGTCCGCAGATGCTCGTCGCAGGTCCTGCCCCGTTCCGGTTCGATGATCACAAAGTCTCGGCCGCTCACATCGATGGCCACGGCAAAGGACACGCCGCCCGATTCGCCGAACTGCATCGAGCTGTTCGTGCGAAGGCTGACGTCGCCGTAGTAGCAGGCCTCCTCCATGACGCCCTCGTCGTCGATGGCGAGCAGCATGGGGTGCACCTCGAAGGTGGTCTGGTCCCGCTCGTTGAGCGTTGCCCAGCGCAGGTCGGGTGAGATCTCCAAGTTCAGGTGCTCGAAGCCCGCGTCATTGTCGAGAAGCAGGCGGTCCGCGACGAGCGGACCATCGCTGATATCCGCGTCGCCGCCTGCGTCAGGTCCACCCGCGTCCGCTTCGCCCGAGTCGGCGCCGCCGCCGTCGGCTCGCGTGCCCGCGTCGGTCGCGGTCCCTTCGTCGGCGGCTCCTTCGTCGGCGCCACCGGCATCGACAATGCCTTCATCGGGTGTAGCGCCGGCGTCGCCCATCGGGCCTCCGTCCAGCATGGGCGCGGCGTCCGCGCCCCCCGTATCGGGCAGGGAGCCGGATTCGGAGCAGCCAAAAACTAGGGCGAGTATGTACAGGAATCGTGGCATGGCACCGCCACTCAAGCGCGTTTCCCGCGCCCCGACCGTCACAAGGCGTGCGCACTTGCGGGAGCTGCATCACGCGAGTCCGGCGAACCGTCTTTTCAGGCGACGTGCCCGTGCCGCAGGCGCGAAATGCATGGACGAGCGGCGTTCATCCCCTTTCAGCCAAAGCCATCCGCCCGCGGCGGAGGCACGAACGATGCTTTGCGGGCACGTGAGGAGGCACAGAAAGTATGGCGCATTCGGGCAAGGGCATCCGCCTGCGGCGGAGGCACGGGCCCCGCTTTGCGGGATAGGGAAGCAGGCGGTTAGACGCGCGAGGCGCGCGTTTCATGCCTGCTGTCCGGAAGCCTTCGTTTGCGCGTCCGAACGCGGTACGCTTCTCGGGTGAAGGCGAAGCTGCTCCCCGTGATTCTGCTCAGCACCGTCGTGAGCTCGGCGGCTGTCTACGCGCAGGATCCGCCCGGTCGCGGCGAGTCCGCCGCGCCCGATTCGGGCGGCGAGGAGTCCGACGCCGCCGACGCCGATTCGCGCGAGGTGAACGAAGGCGACAGCAAAGTGAAGGTCTTTCGCTTCAGCGGACTCGACATTTCCGGGCGCCTGAAGTCGCCGCAGCTTCTGTATTTCCTGAATCGCCTGCGGGCGGAGTTCGATCGGCCGAAGCTTCCGCACCGTTCTTTCCTTCCCGAAATGGAGCGCAGCACTAAAACCCCATCGCTGTGACGTCCTTCGCCGAGTCCGCGGCCGATTGGTACGCTTCCCTCGAACTGGGGGGCAACGAAGTCGCCCTCGTCTGGATGGGCGCCGCACTCGCGTTCGGGATCGTGGCGGCACGCCTTCGCCAGCCACCGGTCATCGGATTTTTGCTCGCGGGTTTCGGCCTCGAGCTTATCGGCATGCGCTCCGACGCGACGTTGGACCTCGTTGCTTCCGTCGGCATCAAGCTCCTCCTCTTTACCGTCGGCCTGAAGCTGGATCTCAGGGGCCTGGCGAAGCCCCACGTATGGCGCGTGGCGGTTATGCACATCATCGCTAGCGTTGGCTTCGGCCTCGCCTACCTCTGGCTGCTCAGCAAGCTCGGGCTTGGAGCACTGGCCGGCCTAGACGTGGCGACGCTGGCGATGATCGCGTTCGCGCTCAGCTTCTCCAGCACGATCTTTGCGGTGCGGGTGCTGCAGACGCGCAACGACTTGGCCGCCTTCTACGGCACGATCGCCATTGGCATTCTCGTCGTACAAGACCTCGCGGCCGTGGCTTTTGTTTCGGTGAAGGGTGGGGTGGTGCCCTCGCCGTGGGCTCTTGGGCTCCTCGCGCTGCCCTTTGCGTGGCCAGTCCTGCGACGAATCATCGACTTTTGCGGCCACGGTGAACTGCTCCTGCTGGCGGGCCTCGCGCTTCCGCTAGGCTTTTCCGGGCTGTTCTCCGTCGTCGACGTGAAGGGCGACCTGGGTGCACTCATTGCGGGCGTGCTCGTGGCCCGTCATTCGCGGGCGGGCGAACTTGCCGAAGCGGTGGCGGGCCCTCGTGATCTGCTCCTCGTCGCGTTCTTCCTCTCCGTCGGCCTCACGGGCTTTCCCAACCTCGAAGTCGTACTGCTCGCGGCTGCCCTGCTTGCCCTGCTGCCGCTCAAGGGCGTGCTCTTTTTTCTCCTCGGGCTGCTTCACAACCTACGCGCGCGCACCGCCACGCTGCTCGCGATCAGCCTTGGACAGTTCAGTGAGTTTGGACTCATCGTGCTCGCAGCGCTCGTCTCCGCCGAAATGCTTGACGGCCAGGTGTTGGTGGCGCTTGCCCTCGCCCTTTCGATCAGCTTTCTCCTCAGCGCCGTACTCCAGGCACGTGCCCAAAAGATCGAATGGCTGTTGCGCCGCCGCTTCGGCAAGTTCGAAAGCACCAAACGCCTGCCAGACGAGCAGGTCGTGTTCGTGGGCGACGCTGAAGTGCTCGTCGTGGGCATGGGGCGGGTGGGCATCGCCGCCTACGACCGCTTCAAGAAATCTGGCCTCGAAGTACTCGGCTTCGACGTGAGCGCTGCGGTGGTGGAAAAGCAACGCGCCCTTGGACGTGAGGTCGTGCGGGCAAGCGGCAGCGACCAGCAGCTTTGGTCCCGGGTCGACACGGGCGAAGGCCCGGCGCCGCTCGTGGTCGTAGCCATGTCGAGCCACGTTGATCACCTGCTGACCGTCAAGGCGTTGCGGCGCTACGTGCCTGGCGCGCGCGTGGCCGTCGTGGCGAACTACGTCGACGAAGTGCCTGAGCTGCTCGAGGCCGGCGCGGCCCTTGCCGTGCACGTGCTGACGGAAGCCGGCGCCGGCTTTGCGGAACATGTGCTGCGCGAGTTGCCTGCGGACCCGGCCGAGGCGGCATGAAGACGCTGCTCTACTCCGATCTCACCCCTTTCTACCGTCTGCTCGATCCGCTCGAAGATCATGCCGACGAAGGCGAGGCCTTTGGCGAGCTCTTCGAGTCCGCGACGGACGTGCGCTCAGCGCTCCTCGAGCTCGGCGCGGGCGCCGGAAACGGCGCGTACTACTTGAAGAGCCGCTTCGACCGCGCGGTGCTCACCGATCTCTCACCGTCCATGCTGGGGCTCTCCGAGCGTATCAATGGGGACTGCGACCATCGCGTCGGCGACATGCGCACGCTTCGACTTGGGCAGACCTTCGACTGCGTGCTCGTGCACGACGCGATCAGCTACCTGACGAGCGAGGACGATCTCGCGGCGTGCTTCACCACGGCCTACGAACACCTGCGCCCCGGCGGCGCGGCCCTCTTCGTGCCCGACTGCACGAAGGAATCGTTCTGCGAATGGCACGAGGATCACGCGGGGGACGACGGGTTGCGTAGCCTCCGCGCCCTCAGCTGGAGTCACGATCCAGACCCGTCCGACGATACGCACCTGGTGGAGTTCGCCTTCTTGCTGCGTGAGAACGGCGAAGTGCGCGCCGTGCACGACACGCACCTTTGCGGCCTCTTCGCCGAGGACACGTGGGGCGCACGCCTTCGCGGCGCGGGCTTTAACGTACGTCCCGTCGCCCGTCCCCTACCGGAGGAATACGCGCGCTCGCCCTTCACGGAGCGCATGTTTCTCGCGACGCGTCCCCCGCATACGTAAGAGCTGCCGCACTGCGGGTTTTGCGATGGAATACGCGCGCCATCCCTGTCCGTTCCTCCCGACCCGGTCGTGATCAGGCTGGCCGGGATCGGTGGATGCATGAATAGTCGGGCTGAGCGTACGTCGCTTTGACCAAAGCGACGCGCCACGCGTCCAGACCTCTCTACGAAACGAGCCTCCATGATTCGCATCCTTCTCGCCTCCGCCGCTTTTCTCTTCGTTTTGGCGGGTGCCAGCTCGTCCGCGTCCGCCATGAGCTGCCAGCGTCAGATCGTGTCGCGCGGTGACTATCAGGTGCGCGTGCAGCGCCTTTGCGGTGAGCCGGCGCAGCGCATTCAGTCCACCGTGGAACGGGCCCGACAGGTCCTTGTTCGAACGGCGGGCGGAGCGCTTGTCGCGAACGAAGTCCGCGTTTCCGTGCTCGTCGAGCGCTGGGTGTACGACTTCGGCCCGCGGCGCTTGATGCGTGAGCTAACCTTCGAAGACGGCGTTCTCGTCAACATTCGAACCGTGGGCCGCGGGCTTCGCGCACGCAAGGCTGAGGCGGACGCGCCCAAAGCGGTGGCTCCACGCTGGGCCCTCCCAAGGCGCTGAGCCCGGCGTCAAATCGAGCCGTTCGGAAATCGAAACGGTGAGGTGCATCGTGCCGGCGTTGCTGCGCTGAAGCGTGCGCCCCAGGCTCTTTTCATGGAAGAGTCCCTTCGACGCCTTGATCCCGTGCTGAGCGTGCGCCGCCTCGGCGCGCCGCCGTGGCCAACGATCGATCCCTTTCTCTTTTGCGTTCACCACGTCGATCACTACCCGGCGGGCAACGACGCCCTTGGCCCTGCGGCCTCGCTGGCGGGCCGCGAGCTCGGCATGGACTTCGCCGGCAAGGACGGCTGGCGCATGTACCACGGCCGAACCGTGCCCGGCTTTCCCCAGCATCCCCATCGCGGCTTTGAAACGATCACCATCGCGCGGCGCGGGTACATTGACCATGCCGATTCGTTGGGCGCCACGGCGCGCTTCGGCGCGGGGGACGTTCAGTGGATGACGGCCGGTGCTGGAATCGTGCACGCGGAGATGTTTCCGCTGCTCAACCGCAGCGAACCAAACCCCGCGGAGCTCTTTCAGATTTGGCTGAACCTCCCGGCAAAGTCGAAGATGGTCGATCCGCACTTCACGATGCTGTGGCGCGAGCAGATCGCTGGCGCCGTCGTTGAATCGGCGGGTGGACGCACCTGTTTTCGCTACATCGCGGGCGCACCCAGCCGTGAGCAGGTGGCGCCGCCGCCGGACTCCTGGGCGAGCGATCCGCAGAGCGAGCTCGTCGTATGGACGGCGTCCTTTGAAGATGGAGCGAGCGCGCGGCTTCCGCCCGTATCTTCCGGTGTACGCCGGGTGATCTACGTCGTCGAAGGCGAGGTTCAGGTCGGCGAGGCCCAGGTTGGCGAAATCAGAGCGAGCGCGCCCTCGATGATGGAAGTTTGGGAGGGCGAACTCGACGTGCGGGCCGGCGCCGCCGGCGCGGAGATCCTCGTCTTGGGAGGGCGGCCGATCGCCGAGCCGGTCGTTCAGCATGGACCCTTCGTGATGAACACCGCCGACGAGATTCGGCAGGCGATGGTGGACTATCAGCGAACGGGTTTTGGCGGCTGGCCTTGGCCCGCGTCCGATCCCGTGCACGACCGGGATGCGGGCCGCTTCGCCGTGCATCAGGACGGGCGCCGCGAAGAGCCGAGCTGACCCGCATGGATGCGGGCTGACGCGCGTTCCCTTCCACAGCGATGACGGAAGCGCGCCCGGCCAAGGGCCAGGGGCGCTATGCTCCCGGCGATGGCCTCGGACGCCCGCATTCAGGTCGCCTGCGAACGTTTTCAGCGCTTCTTTGCAGAGATTGACGGGGTCTTTGCAGAGCGAAGCGACATCCTGAAGCAGATCGGTCTCGCACTGCTCGCGCGCGAGCACGTCTTGCTCACCGGTCCGCCGGGCACGGGAAAGAGCTCGATGGTGGCTGCAGCCGTCGGCCGGATCGTCTGCGAGAACTCCGGCGCTCCCAGTCTCTTTTCGCGGCAGATCACCGAAAGCACCGTGCAGACCGACTTGATCGGCGCCGTCGACTTTCGCACGCTCACGGCCACGGGCCGCACGGAGCACTTCACGGATGAAGGCATGCTGGGTGCGGTGCACGCCTTTCTCGATGAGGTGCTCGACGGGCGCGACATGCTGCTTCGTTCGACGCTGAACATCCTGGAAGAACGCGAGCTCAAACAAGGTGCGCGAACGACCCGGGGCCGGATCGAGAGCGCGGTGATGACCAGCAACCGCTACCTCGCCGAGGTGCTTGAGGAGGGCCGCAACACGCTGCTCGCGTTTGTAGACCGGGTGGCCTTCGTGGGTTTCGTGCCGCGCGGCTTCGCGGACCCGTCAAAGCTCGGTGAGGTGGTGGAGCAGTCGCTTCGGTCGCGTCGCGCGCTCGTCGAGCGGCTGACGATTCAAGACGTGGACGTGCTGCAGGAGCTCGTGGCGGAGGTGGTCGTGCCGCCCGGCGTCGCAGCGGGCTTGGTCGAGCTCAGCCGACGCTTTGATGCGGGCCTTCGCCAGCAGCAGCGGGCCGACCCGGCCTTCGCGCCCACGCGCTACATGTCCACCCGCGCCGTCGTTCGCTTGGGCCGCATTCTGCGCGCCCTCGTCGTTTACGATCGCGCGACGGTGAACCCGACCCGCTCGCTCGTTGCGGCGGCGGACGACCTCGGCGCCCTTCGCCTCGCGCTCATGCTTTCGGGGCCGAAACCGGACGAACTGGAAGCGTTGCTCGCCGTCGAACGCGAGCCGCGTGAGCGGCGGCAGCTGCTGATCATGCAGGAAGAGGCGCGCCTGTTTCGCGACGCCTTGATGGACTTGCCATCGATCGATGAGGCCGTGCCAAAGCCGTCCGAGCCCAAAGAGCCGAGCGCGCCCAGCCCGGCGACGAGCGCCCGCGAGCTTGCCGAGGCCGTCGCGCGCGTGCGCGAAACGCCGGGCAACTTGGAGTCGATCGCCCTCGCGATGGATGTGGCCCTGAAGTTCGAGCGAAGGGATGCAGAAGCCCACGGTTCCGGTCGCGCGGCGCGCGGCGCCCTGCTCGATGTGCTTTGCGAAAGCATGGCCTTCGCCGAGCGTGAACCGCTCGAGGCCCACCTGAGCTACGTGGTGCGGGCCGTCGAGCTACGGGATCGCCTTCTCGCTCAGGAGGTCGACAATGTGGACGACGCGCGCGTGCAGCAGGCGTTCGCCCTGGCGATGGGCACGCTCGGCGACCACTACACCCGGACGTTCGATGCCCGTCTCTTCGACGCGATCGGTCCGCTTCTTTCGGAAGCTGCCAATCTCGAGACGCTCCTCGCGGCCCTTGAGCCGCTTTTGCAGGGTCTCGAAGAGGAAGAGGAAGCGTTCATGATGCTTGCCGGTGCCGTCGAACGGCCAAGCCATCGCTGCGCGTCCAAGCGCATCAACATGTTGCTGCAGCGCGCGTATGCCCAACTCGACGCCTCGTCCCACAAGGCGGCCGTCGAAGCCGTCGACCATGCCGTGAATGCGCTTCAGCGCATGAACCTCCTCAAGAAGGTCAGCGCCGCCGCGCACCTCGAGGCCGTTGCGCGTGAACTGCTTTCGGATCGAGCGCCACCGCCCTCGCCGGAGGGAAGCGGCGTGGAGGCGTACCGCGTCTTTCGTGAGCAGCAGGGGCACCGAAGTCTCTCGTCGACCTTGGTGGAGCTCGTCGCCGCGATCAGCGCCGGCGATGAGCGCAGTGACGACGTGCTCGAACGGCCGCGCCGGCTCCTCGGGGGCTCGGCGCTCGCCGAATCGCTCGCGTCCCGCGACCTGGACCGCCTTGATCGCGCCGCAACGTTTTTCGAACGCTGGCTCGGCGTGGCCGACGAGCGTGCCGCCCTGGAGTTCGTGGCCTTCGAAGAGCAGGCGCTGCTGCGTTTCGCCCTCGAGTGCGACCTTGTTGGCTTGCTTTTTCCTTCCGTGGCCGACGGTGTGGAGACCCTGCGTCAGCGTTTTCGCCTCGTGGCCGATGCGCTGCGCGAGCAACGCGTGGCGCAAGGGAACGAGGTCGCCGATGCGCGTTGGGGGGCGCTCGGTCCGAGTTCGACGGACGCCAAGTAGTATGTCCGTGTCCCCTCGTGTCCTTTGCGTAGGGCCAGCGCACGCGGCGCTCGGCGCAGATGCAAGAGTGCCGGCGGGTCCCCTGCGCGCGCGGCTACGGGCGAACGGGTGAACTGGCTCGCCGAACTTTCCAGCGTCGAGGCCCGCCTGGCGGACCTATGGCGCGATCCCGCGTCGGCGCGCTCGCGCCGTTGGATCGTTCGTTCCTGGTTTCGTTTGCGCACGAAGGATCAGGTGCTCCGCGCCGACGCCCTGCGAAACGCACAGGTGAAAGGCGCGTCCCACGTTCTGCTCGCGAACGCGTTCCACGAGCTTAAAGCGAACACCGAGCTCCTCGAAAGGCGCGCCCGCGCCGGCCTCGAGGTGGATGCGGCAGCGGTCTCCTGGCTGACGGACGTCGCGCGCTGGCTTCGCGCCTGCGAGCGCCTTCGTCGCCGCCGAGCGCCCGTACAGCAGTATGCGCTCGCCTTCGGACTGGCGTCGCGCGCGCTTCATCGCAGTACGGCACCCACCCACGTAGCGCTCACCGTCGATGCGCTTCTGCGCGCCGCGAGCGACGAAACGGAGTTTGTCGGGCGCCGCATCGCCCTTGTTCGGGCGGCCCAGCGGCAACTGCTCGAAGCGGTGGCGGGCGAAAACGATCCGAGCGCTGACGCGCTCACCGAGGAGCTCCTTCAGCTGCGGCGCATCGCTTCATCGCTTGACCCGAAGACGGCAACGTCAAATCAGCTGGGCAAAGCCCTTCGGCGCGGCGACGCGCCGTCTGCCCAAGCGATCGCTGCGGCGCGCGCCTACCTGGGAGCCGACTGCGACCTCGATGACGTCAGCGAGGCGATCTCAACGAGCGCTTCGCTCACCCATCAGCGCGACGCGGAAATCGACGACGCCGCGCGGCTCGCCGTGCAACAAGGCTTCGCCCAAGCGCGCAACCTCCTGCAGACGCGCATTGAAGCCGCCCCACCGATGCAGCGCTTTCGACTCCAGCAGCGCGCAGCGGACCTCAAAGATGCGGCCACCGAGTCCTTTGTTCGCATGCTTATGGACGCGGGTGAGCGCTTTGACGTGGGCGCATCGCTACTTCGAGAGGAACGGCTCATCGCGGAAGTGGAGCAGTCCCTGGTCGCGTTCCCGGCGGCGAAGCTGCGTCTCGAGCCCGTTGGCCGCGTGGGCGAGCTGCGGGACGCGTTGATCGACGATCCCCGCTTGCTTCTCTACCACCTTGCGTCTCGACGCCTTTTGCGCCGCGCATACGTGCGTACGGATGAGCGCCTAAAGCGGCGCGCATCGGTGCGTGCCGCCGTGCGCTTCTACCTGCTCGACGGGTCGTCCTCGATGCGCGGGCCACGCGGCCGCATGCGCGATGCGATTCTCGTCGCCGAACTCACGTCGCTCATCGGTCGTCTGCAAAACACGAGCGGACGCACGCGCAGCCTTGTCTACTACCGCTACTTCGCGTCCAGCGCCGAACCGGCGCGACGCGTCGTCACGGTTCCCGACGCCGTCGAGACCATTCAGGAGGTGCTTGCGTCCGACCGTGCCGGAACGACGGACATTCAGTCGGCCATGCTCGATTCGGTGAAGCTCATCGCCGAACAACGCGACAACGATATCGAACTCGCCGACGCGACGATCTTTCTCGTCACGGACGGGCAGTCGGAGATCGATCCCAAGGTGCTGATCGAGGCGCAGAAGGTGCTGGACACGCCCGTGTGCGTGAACATCGTTGCGCTGGGCGACGATAGCCCCGCGTTGCGGGAGCTTTCCGCCTACCAGCGCCAGGTGGGCCTGGACGTATTCTACCACCACGTGTCCGATCGGGCGCTGCGCGAGTGGGAAGAGGACCCGCGGGCGATGCCCGCCTTTGCGCCCTCGCTTCAGGCGCCGTCCACCGGCGCGACGGGGTTCGCCGCGCTTTTGGAAGGAACGAGCGATCCGGCGCTTCTCAGCGAAGCGCTTGCGGAGCTCGGCCTCGACGAAAGCGCGCTTTGCGAAGCGGAACGCGTGCAGCTGCAGGCTCGCCGGGCGCACGAGGACCAGCTGGTCTCGCGCTTTGATCGCTACTTTCCCGCCGACCTCCCGGGCGCCGAAACGATGCGTTCGGACGAGTCCCTAATCGTACTTCATTTGCTCTCGACGGTCAGCGAAGTGTTGGAGCTGACCCCTACCCGGGGCGGGAAGTTGCGCTCGGACGCGATCGCGCTCCTCGAGCGGCTGCTGCGGGACTTTGGCCTTACGGAGGCGGACTACCAGCGCGTCCTTCGTCAGTCGCCGCGTGAGCTTGGCGTGGCCGTTGCGTCGATCCGCGCGGCCGTCTGAAGCTCGTAGGGCGCGGATCGCTTCGCTAAGGAGCGTCGGTTCGTCGCCCACCTGCACGTACATGGAGGCGCTTTGGCGTCACGGAAGAACGCGCGCGCCGCCATCCTCGATGGTACGCTTAGTCCATGTCCGTGCAGCGCCCCCTCCGCGTCGCCCTCGTGTGGAATAACGCGATCCTGCACGAAGCGTTGGTGTCCGAACCGGGCCCCGTACGCTTCGGCACGGACGGTCTTCATCCCTTGCCCGAAGGCATGGACGACCTCGAGCTCTTCTATGCCGGTGGAGCCGGCTTCGTGCTCAAAACCGGACCCGGGCTCGCCGGTGACATCTGGCTTGACGGCTCACGCACGCCGGTCGCGTCGCTGCGCGACGAGACGCCGATTGGTCCGCGCGACTACGGCGTGATCACCGCGGGATCGGTCGCCGTGTTCTTTCAGCCCGTCAAGGGCGCACTTCCGCCCTCGCGTTCACGGCGAAGCATCGACTACGGACTTGTCGCAAGTCTCCTGCTCGCCGTTTTCCTGTGCGCGACCCTTGGCGTGATCGGCTACCTCGACTGGCTTTGGCGCGGCGACGCCGAACCCTCCTACGAACTCGACGAGGATCTGATCTCTCGTTTTCTCGTGACGCCGCCGCCCGAGAGCCTGCTCGACGAGCTCGATGGCGGCACCGAAATGGAAGATCCTGGCCTTCGCCAGCGGGAGGAGTCGGGCGGTGAGCGGGCTGCCGACGACGAAGGGCGCGTCGGCCGGGAAGATGCTCAGCAGGAAGACTCGGAGTTCGAAGGCGAGGTGAACGACGCGATCGTTCAGCGCGTGCGAAACGAAGGTTTGCTCGGCGCCCTCAGCGGTTCGGAAGGCAACCCGCTCGCTGCAGCCCTCGACGTGCCGGACATCGGCGACATTCTCGGCGGCACCGGCGCCGTGGCCACCAACCTTGGCATGGGCAGCGGTGGCGCCGGCCTTCGCGGCCTTGGCATGGGCGGCGGCGGAACGGGCCCAGGTTCGCTCTACGGCGCCGGCATGGTGGGTACAGGCATCGGCGCAGGCCGCGGCGGAACGGGCATGGGTCGCGGCGGCATCGGCGCACGCGGCAGGCAGACGATGGAGATTCGCGTCGCCGTGATGCGCGGCCGCCCGCGCGTGAACGGCTACCTCAGCGCCGAGCAGATCAACCGCGTGGTGCGCGCGAACTCGGCGGCGGTCCGGTACTGCTACCAAAACGAAGTGCAGCGCCAGCCGAACCTTCGCGGCCGGGTCACGGTCGCTTGGCGAATCAGCCTCGCTGGGCGCGTCACCACCTCGCGCATTGCGCGCTCCACGCTCAACAACGCGCGCGTCGAAGGCTGCATTGCGCGCCAGGTGCGGAACTGGCGCTTCCCCCAGCCGGACGGCGGCGAAGTGAGCGTCGAGTACCCGTTTATCTTTGGCGTTCAAGGCGGGTAGGACCCGGCCGGCGGCTACACGCGGGGACCGCCCATGCATGCGGTGTGGGCCTCACGGACGCAGCTATCGTGCGCCTCGTCAGACTGACCGAGCAGCTGGGCCCTCCCGCGTATTGCGTTGGATGAGCGCCAGCCGCGTTACGGTCGGCCGGACCGGCGCGAGCTAGTCCTTAGCGGTGACCTCGTCCCCTATCCGTGCTCCGTCGATGCCCCATGGCGCCGTTGTGGCGGTTTGCATGGCCTTGGTTCCCTTGTCCGGATGCTGGGGCGGTGCGGACGCTTGTGTTCCCGGAACCACTCGCGCGTGCAGCGGCGCCAGCGGGTGCGAGGGCGCCCAGATGTGCAACTTCGATCGCGAGAGCTACGGCGCCTGCCTCTGCGGGGTCGAAGCGGACCTCGGCATCGACGCGGGCGGCAACCCGATCCGGCCGGACGCGATGGTGGCGATGGACATGGGCTCGGAGGACGCACCGCTTGATCGCAGCGTCGATGGGAGGCCGGATGGCGCGCTGGTCGGGGACGGTGCAAGAGACGGCGGCGGCGACGTGGACATCGACGCTGCGATCGACGACGGTCCGCTCAAGGCGTTTCCTTCGGCCTACGGTGGCGGTGCGACCGTTTCCGGCGCGCGCGCGGACGAAAATGCGGTACTCGTCATTGTCGACACCCTCGACCACGATGCGCCCCTTGTGTACGACGCGGAAGCCGACGTGTACGCCGGCGGTCTCGAGGCGGCCATCGAGGACGAGCTCGAGGGACGAGGACGCTACATTGTGTTCCACGTTTCCGGGGTGATCGATGGCGGGTTATCGCGCACCGTCGACGACCGCACCTACGGCTATGACGAGGTGATTCGTGGCGATCGCGTCGCAAACGTGACGGTCTTTGGCCAGTCCGCGCCCGCCGGCGGCATCACCCTGCATCGCGCCTACCTCACCTGGCTGCGCTCCGAAAACATCATCCTGCGCTACCTCACTTCGCGGCCCGGTCTGATTCAGGGCGACCCGATCGTGGACGATCGGAACTCCACGGGGATCGTTGTGGGCGCAAGTCGCGTGATCGTGGACCACTGCTCGTCGTCGTGGGGCGGCGACAAGGGGCTAATCGTAGGCGACTGGCGCGAAGGCGTGCCTCTCGTCGATACGACGGTGCAGCGCTCGCTGGTCGCGGACAGCGCCACCCTGGCCTTCAGCGTCAACGGCCGGGCGACGGAGGACGACCTCCGCAACGGCGGCAACGTGACGTGGCACTACAACCTGCTGGCTGGGGGGAACCGCACGCCAAATATCGGCGGCTTTGCTGGACTCGGCGTCGTTCAGAACAACGTCATTCAATCGAACGGCACGAAGCTCATCACCGTCACGCGCGGCGAGCCTCGGGTGAACGTGATTGGAAACTACTTTCGCGTGTACCGCTCGTCGCACAACACGCGAAACCAGTTTCAGCCGATCGGTCCGCCCGTCACCATCTTCAGCTCGGGCAACCACTTCTCCGACCTTTCCAGCGTTTGGCTCGAGGGCATCGAGGACGAGGATAACGCCGCCATCTGGCAGTACTTCGGCGCAAACGGTCCGCTGCCCACGTCCTTCTTTCGCGACGATCCGCACGAGCCGGGACCAGGACCGATGCCCCATCCGGCGCCGCTCCTGAGCGCGAGCGAAGCCTTCGATGCGGTGCTCGCCGACGTGGGCAATAACCGCCACCTCGACAACACGGGTCGCGCCGTACGACGTCAAGACGGCTACGACCAGACCGCGATCGAAAACGCGCGACACGACGAGCTCTCCTTTCGTCGCCACGCGTCCGACTGGGAGCTCCCGGCCATTCCCTCGAACGCTCGTCCCCCCGACTACGACACCGATCGCGACGGAATGAGCGACGCCTGGGAACGACGCACCTTCGGCGACCTTTCGCAGGGCTACCGCGATGACCACGACGGTGACGGCTACACAAACATCGAGGAGTACATGAACCAAGTGGACTTCGTTCCCTAGCAGCCCGTTGCAAACGGCCTGCTCCCCTGCCCGTGCCCCCGCCCCTGACCGACATATCGAGGCGACCGTGATCTTGTGGGGTCAAAGAGCATCGTGGCTTGCTTGCGCGAGCGAGAGGTCACGGCGCGCATCGCGTAGACCCTCTCCATCGCGGTTCCGCGACGCGCATCCCGGTTATCCCATCAGTCTTCGGATCCGAGTGCAGACCGAGAAGATCTTCGGCTGGATCTCAAACGGACGACCCGTCAGCCCTGTCGCCCGGTGGTCCTAAAATAGACTGCGGCTTCCC
>JBCCRV010000041.1:0-19245 GCA_039201085.1 Myxococcota bacterium
ACTCCCGTCGATGGCGAAAGCCTGACTTTCGATGGCGGCGTTGCTCTTTGGTCACGGGCCTCGGCCCGCTCCCGCATTGCGCCTTGCCCTCAAAAGCCAGGCTCTCGCCCTCTCGGTCCCTTTAGCGGATCGCTTCTCTAGTCCACAAACTCGACTGACGGGCAGCGCTAGCGGCTCGATGTGTGGGACGTCGCAAAGCCCTGTGAGATACTCTCGCAGCGCATCCCAGAACTTCGCTTTGAGTTGAAGCTGCCGCCGCATGTCGAACGCACGCACCTAGGCTTCGCGCGAAAGCCCCGGAACCCCCTCGTCTTCCCGGGCTAACGCCGATACTCTCGGGCTCGCGCAACTTCGCGCACGGCAGGAGAGAACGATGAGCGCCGCGATCAAGATCCCCTTCAATGCGCTTCCCGAGCAGACACGTGCACGTTTTGTGGGTGCGGTTTCGGGCACGGGTACGCAGCCGATTCATGCGCAGACCACGTCGAAGATTGGCGCCTACTTTCTCTGGTCCTTTGTGGCGTTTGGCGCGCTTGTAGCGGCGTTCACCGTGGCGAGCGACGGCTTTGGAAGCATGTACTGGGGCCGGCAGGATACGGACATGCTCATTGGGTACGTGCTGGCGTTCTTTGTCGGTGGGTACGCGCTGCTCGCGATGATTCGCCGCTTCGTGCGCGACAAGTCCACGCCCTACCGCCGGGGGCGCTATCTCTTTGGTACGGACCTCGTCGATGCGACGAAGGACGCGGAGATCGTGATCTGGCCACTCGCCCAGCTGCAGAGCGTTCAGGCCGTCCATCAGCATACGAACGGCGTGTACTCGTCGACGTTCATTCACTTCCACTTCGGCAATAAGCGCGAGACGCTGAACATTCGCGGCAAGGCCAAAGCCGAAACGGTGCTCAACGAGCTTGCGCGCACGCGCCGCGCAATCGCCGATGCCGCCGCCGCGCGGGACATGCAGCTGCTTCAGCAGCTCGACATCTTCGCCGAGGTGCGCGGCGGCCAGGTGTGGAACGAGCCCAACGCCGCGGCGCAGGTCGCCAAGCACGTGTCGGGCAACCATCGGGCTTCGTCGATTCCCTTTCCGCTCAAATGGGCGTCGCTCACGGCCCTGGGCCTTTCGATTCTCGCCGTTCCGGTCTTCTTTGTCCGCAACACCCTGAGCGACGACTCGGCCTTTGCGGCCACGCGCGCCTCCGGCCGTGCCGAGGACTACGAACGCTACCTTCGTTACGGCGAGAACCACCGCACGGAAGCCGAAGAGCTTCTCTTTCAGGCGGCCTTCACCGAAGCCCAAGCCACGGGCACGGTGTCGGCACTGCGCGACTACGTGCGCGAATACCCGACCTCGCCCCATCTTGCGCAGGTCCGTCAGGTGATGCACCAGCGCTTTGAAACGGTGAAGGCAGAGTTCCTCCAGCAGGCATCGCAGTCGAACCCGGCCATGCCGGTCTTCATGTCGGACTTGCTTGTGTGGCTTGAAGCGCACGATTCGCCCCCGATGCAGGTGCGCTTCTCGGCGCCTTCCAGCGAGACGCTCGCCGAGCTCGATCAAACGCTCGCGTCGCGTTCGAGCAACATGACGCCGATCGCGCCCCACTTTACGGACGATCGCTCCCAGCCGCGCGAGGCCGGCATCACCGAGGTGTTTCAGCGCGGCTTTCGCGCCGTTTTCCCCGAAGACGTCGTCAGCCTCACGCACGCCGGTCGCGCAGACATCAACCAGCCTGCGCCCGTACCCTCCGTCGACATTCGCTACGAGATCCGTCCCAGCGGCGCGACCTTTCACAACGACGCTGGCCGTGAGTTTGTGGGCATTCATGTGAACTTCATCGTTGCGATGAAGGTGCCGGAGCGCGCTGAGTCGCACGAGTTTCAGGTGGCCGTACAGCCGCCGGAGCACTTTACGGTCAGCTACACGGACTACGGCGGTCCAGGAGCCGGTCCTTCGGACGGCGTCGTCTACAGCACGATGGCGCGCCTCGCCTTTGAGAAGCTCTCGGCGAACATCGCGCTGCACTTCTTCCGCCCGGGCACGCCAGCGTTTCAGCAGGCCGCCGGTGAGCTTCAGGCCCCCAGCGGCGGCGGGCGCCCGCTCGTTGGCAACGGCTGCACCAACACGTGCAACACCGCCAACGACGGTGAGTGCGACGACGGCGGTCCCAACTCGCTCTATTCGGTCTGCGATCTCGGCACGGACTGCGCCGACTGCGGGCCGCGCACCGCCGCCGACGCGGGCGGCGCCGGCGGCGCTCCATCGCCGCAGGGCGTGCCCGCGCCGAACGGCTGCACCAACACGTGCCGCACGGCAAACGACAACGAATGCGACGACGGCGGACCGAACTCACTCTACGCCGTATGCGCCCTCGGCACGGACTGCGCCGACTGCGGACCGCGTCCGCCTCAGCGCTGACGTCGCCTTCCGAACATAAACCTCGAACGCTGGCGGTGTCCTCCAAGATGTCCGCGGGCCGTGGCCGAAGCGCACGAAGGCGACGCTCCTTCGCCGTTGGGTGATTCTCGCCGGTGACGGCACCCCCGTTCCGCCCTATCGTTGGGTCCTTGGCGGACCTTCAACCGGCGATGGAGATGATCCACCATGGGCGGCACACGGACGTGTACCGCACCCGTCTGCCGAGCGGGCGCCGCGTGGTGGCCAAGGCCCTTCGCGGTCCCCATCCGTCAGACGAAGCGCGCCGCGCCTTTGAGCGCGAAATCCGCATCACGGGGCGCATCGTTTCGCCCGGGGTGATCGACGTGCTGGAGGTCGACGCACTGGCCGGCCAGCCGCGTTTGCTTCTCGACGACTTCGGCGGTCACAGCCTGGCGATTGCCTTTCGCCACGCCCAGCCGGGCGTGCCGCTTGTGCTTCGCATCGCGCGAAAGCTCGTGCAGGCCCTCGGCGCCGTGCATGCGGCTCAAGTCGTGCACAAAGACGTGTGCCCCGGCAACGTCGTGTGGAACGCAGAGACGGAGCAGCTGGCGCTCATCGACTTCGGGATCGCGGCGGAAACGATTGCCGAGGAAGGTCCCGGCGTCGCTCAGCCCCTCGAGGGCACACTTCGCTATCTCGCGCCCGAACAAAGCGGCCGCCTCCCCGCCCGAGTCGACCGCCGTGCCGACTACTACGCCCTCGGCGCGACCCTCTACGAGCTGTTTGCCGGTCGGCCTCCCTTTGTCGACGACGATCCGCTGACGCTGCTGCATGCGCACCTCGCGCGCGCGCCGGAGTCGCCGAGCACGCACAACGCGCGCGTTCCGCCAAGCGTGTCCGCCGTCGTGCTCAAGCTGCTCGCGAAGCGTCCGGAGGATCGCTACCAGAGCTTAGAAGGGCTGGATCATGACCTCGTTCGCTGTGCAGCGATCGTCGCTGGCACCGCATCGAGCGATGGTTTCGTGGCCGGCAGCGCCGACGCTTCACGCGACCTCACGCTCAGTCGAGCGCTCTACGGCCGGGACGAAGCGCTGCGCACCCTCACGCGCGCGGCGCGCCGTCCGGAGGGTTCGATGGTGCTCGTCGAGGGCAGTGGTGGCATCGGGAAGACCCGCCTTATCGACGCCATGTGGCACGAGCTGGCGGGAAGTTCGATGCGTTTTGCGCGCGGCAAGTGCGGGCAGTTTGAGCGGGGGCGAGCCTACTCTGCGGTCAGCGACGCGATTGAGGGGCTCGTGGTGCAGCTGCTCAGTGAAGGGACGCTTGACGAACTGCGCCACAGGCTCGGCGATGCGCTCGGCGAAAGCGCGCGCGCCCTGGGCGAACTGGTTCCGTCGCTGGAGACACTGCTCGAACGGACCCCTCCGCTTGCGCCCTTGGGGCCCGAAGACGCAGAGCGCCGCCTTCACCGCACGCTGATGGCTTTTTTCTACGCCGTTGCGGACGATCGCCGCCTCGCGCTGGTGATCGACGACCTTCAGTGGGCCGACGCGGCGTCGATCCGGCTGCTTGCATCGCTGAACGAGTCGCTTCGAAGTCTCGTCGTGGTCGGAACGTACCGGCCAGAAGAAGTGGGGCCGGAGCACGGCCTTCAACGCGTGCTCCCGGCTGTGGAAACGCGTGTGCGCCTGAAGCCGCTCGACCATGCTGCGGCGCACGCCTTTGTCCGCGATTCACTTCACCCTGCGGCAAGCGATGTTTCGCCCCTCGTCGAATGCGCCCTGGACAAGACCCAGGGCAATCCGCTGTACCTGAGCCGTTACCTGCACGCCCTCGAGCAGAGCGGCGTTCTGCACTTTGAGTTTCCGAGCGGTTGGCGCTGGGACCTGGAACGCGCCCGCGGCTTTGCGGCGAGCGAGAACGTGGTCGAGTTCATGGTCGAGTCCCTCGAAGAGCTGCCAGCGGCGTGCCGGCACGCGCTTCAGGCTGGCGCCGTCGTTGGTGATCGCTTTCGCCTCGAAGACGTCGCCCCGCTTCTGCGCACGCCTGAGGAGGACGTGCGCGGGGCGCTACAGCCTGCCCTGGCGGCGGAGCTGCTCGCGTCGCCGCGTGGCGGGGGCTTTCGCTTCGCCCACGACCGCGTTCGCCAGGCGGTGGTGCAGTCCCTTGATGCCGGCGAACTCGCCGCGCTTCACGCTGCGTGGGGGCGGCGGCTGCAGGGAAGGCCTGACGCCAGCGTGCTTGACGTTGCCCATCACCTCAACGCCGGTCGAAGCGAGCTCACGTCCGATGAACGCCAGGTGCTCGGTGCGCTCAACGCGCGTGCGGGCCGGGCCGCCCTCGACACGCTCGCATTTGCACCGGCCCTTCGCTTCTTCGAAGCCGGTCTGAAGGACGCCCAGACGCCGCGGGCACGCTTTGATCTGCGCTTTGGGGTGGCGACGGCCGCTCAGCTGGTGGGCGAACGGACCCGGTCCGAAGCGGCCATCGACGCCATTGTAGCGGCGCGAAGGATCCTTGAGCCCGTGGACGTCGCCCGCGCGCTTCAGCTTCGTGTGCGCCTGGCGATTTCCGCCAGCGAGCTGGAGCGCGCGGTGGACGTAGGGTTTGAAGCGCTCGATGTGCTTGGCGTTTCCGTGTCTGCCCACGCGTCGAAGATGCGGGTCGTGACTGAACTCGCGCGCACCCGTCTTGCCCTTCGCGGCCGGGGAGCGGCGGCGCGTGCGGCCGATCCCGAGCTCACGGACGAAGCGAGCCTCATGGCGATGGAGTTGCTCACCGAGCTTGCGCCGCCGCTTTACCTCGTACGTGCCCGCGCGCCGGCGATGATCGGCTGCGCGATGGCGCGCGTCGCCGATGCGCACGGCGTGAGCTCGCAGGCGTCCGTTGGCTATGCGTTTTTTGCGCTCGTCCTTAACGTAGCGGGCGATCAGGAAAACGCGCGCGCATACGCGGACTTGGCCGAGGCACTCGGTCGGCGCTTTCCCGACGAACGCATGGCGTCGCGCCGCACCCAGCTCCTCCACGGGTTCATTCATCACTGGACGGGGCCCGTACTCGAAAGCGTTCCGCCCCTTCGGCGCGCCTTTGAATCCGCCGTCGACCATGGAGATTTCGTGTGGAGCGCGTTTTGCGGCACCTTGGTCATTCACCTTTCGTTCTGGGGTGGAGCCCCGCTCGAAGGCGTCCTTGACGACGCAACGCGCTACACGAAGGCCGCGGAGAAGCTTCAGCAGGATCACGCCGTACCGGTCAATGCCAGCTACATCCGCGCTGTGGAGCATCTCGTGCGCGCAGACGGCGAGTGGTCCACCAACCGCCTACGCGACGGCGACGCGCTTTACGACGCAATTCATGCGCAAGCGAACAAAGCGGCGCTGTTCGATTACTACCTCATCCAGCTCCTATTGGCGTTGGTCTTTGGCGATGAGCGAGCGGTGCAGTCGGCTGTGGCGGCGAACCCGCACGTGGACTCGGTGGCGTCGAGCTACTTCGTGCCCGTGTTCTTCGCGTTCGACATCCTCGCCCACACGCGTAACTTTGAGCGCCTTTCGCGGCGTGAGCGCTCGCGTTTTTTGACCCGTGCGCTTCTTCGGCTGCGGCGCCTCCGAAGGTGGGCAAAGCTCGCGCCGCAAAATCACGCCTCGCGCCTCGCGCTGGCGGAAGCCGAACTTGCACGCGTGACGGGCCGGCGAAGCGCGGCGCTCGCGGCCTACGACGAAGCCATTGTCCAGGCGCGGCGCCACGGCCAGCATTTGGACGCGGCGATGGCGGGTGAGTTTGCCGCCGACTACCAGCGCACGCTCGGCAACGCGCTGCTCGCGCAGGCGTACCTGGCGAACGCCGCCGTCGAGTACGGCCGTTGGGGCGCGCGGCGAAAGCTTGCTGAGCTCGTCCGGGCCCATCCCGAACTCATGAGCGTGCAGGCGCAGCTCGATCCCCTGCCGCGGCGCGATCCGACGACCACGACCGGCAGCAACGATTTTGACGGCCTTGCGCTGATGAAGCTCTCGCGCGCGCTCTCCGAGCATCTTGCCGTCGACGATCTCATTGACGCCCTCGTGCGCATCACCCTCGAGGTGGGAGGCGGTACGCGGGCGGCGCTCTTGGATCCGGAAGGACGCGTGCGTGCGACGGCGGCGACGGACGATTCGGATGCGCCGATCCCGGAGCGCGTTGTTCAGTACGTCATGCGTACCCAGCAGGATCTTCTCCTCGGCGACGCCGCAGGGCGCGGCCTGTTCCGCGCGGACCCAGTCATTCGCGAGCGCCAGCTTCGGTCGGTGCTTTGCTTGCCGGTGCTCCATCAGGGCGAAGTGCGTGCCGTGCTCTACGTGGAGCACGGCGCGTTGCCCGACGCGTTTTCAAAACGTCAGCTCGAAGTGCTTCGGCTGATTAGCGCTCAAGCGTCCACGTCGCTGGAGAACGCGCGGCTCTACGCCAACCTTGAACGAAGCCTCGACGAACAGGTCAAGCTCACCACGGCCCACGCCCGCTTTGTGCCGCACCAGTTTCTCGAAGCGCTGCAGCGCGACCGCATCACGGAGGTCGCGCTAGGCGATCACGTCGAAAAGGAGATGACGATCCTCTTCAGCGACATCCGCGGTTTTACGGCCATCGTGGAGAATCTGACGCCCGCCGAGAACATCGCCTTTATCAACGACTACTTGGCGCACATGGAGCCGGCCATCGTCGAACAGGGCGGCTTCGTCGACAGCTACATCGGCGATGCGATCATGGCGCTCTTCGATCGCCCCGACGACGCCCTTCGCGCCGGCATCGCGATGCAGGCCTCGCTGCGTACGCTCAATGAAGCGCGCGCCGGCCGCGGCGCCGTAGCCGTGCAAATGGGCATCGGCGTCAACACCGGCGGCCTCATGCTCGGTACCATCGGCGGCAGCACGAACCTGAAGTGCGGCGTCATCGGCGACAGCGTTAACCTCGCGTCCCGCGTCGAGTCCCTCACAAAACACTACGGCAGCGCCATGCTCGTCAGCGACAACACGAAACGACGCCTCCGCGAGCCCGGCGCCTTCACCTTCCGCCACGTCGAACGCATCGTGCCCGTCGGTACGTCCGAAGCGCTCACCATCTACGAGTTGGTCGACGCGGACGCGCCTGAACGTGCGGCACTTAAGCGAAAAACCGCCGCGGACTACGAAGCCGCGCTCGACGCCTATTACGAACGCCGCTTTTGCGAAGCAAAGGAACGCTTCGAAAACGTGGTCCAGACCGACCCAAACGACGCCACCGCCGAACGCTACCGAAAGCGCTGCGAAGACCTCGAAACGCAAGGCGCGCCAAAGGACTGGGACGGCGTCGTGCGAATGACCCAGAAATAGCGGAGCGAACACATGGATGCCGCCGTCGCGCTCGTTCTGTTCGCCGCCCCATGGCTTGCGGCGATCCCTATCCTCCTTGCGATTCTGCCCCCGCCACGTCCGGGAGAGTCCTCCGTCGGAGCCACGATATTGGTCACGCTTGCCCTCAACGTTTCCGTATGCAGTGTTTGGGGAGCCCTGCGAATATCGCTGCCGGTCCGGCTCTCACTGCTCACCGTCCTAGCATTGGCACAGCCTTGGGCCGTTTGGTTTGTCTACCATCACATCGTCCATCGTCGGTCGCAGGTCGATGACCGCGGAAGCGAATGAGGGACGCGACGTGAATCACTTCGATGATATCAAGCGGGAGTATGCGTCAGCAGCGAAGCCGCTCGGCCTAGAGGTTCCCGTTGGAGCTGACAAACACGAAATCGAGCGAGTCGCTGCACGGGTGGATCTTCCGATGTGCGTCGCGTTGAAGCAGTTCTTCAGCTGGATGGAAATGGACTATAACGGCGTACTTCGGGGCACCGACTGCTTCCTCGTCAACTTCTTGAACAACGTGGAGTGGCTGCCCGAGTTCTTTGCGGAGATGAACGTCACCTGGGTCGGGCCGCAGCCGGTATGTTTCTACTCGCATCAGGGCTACATCGCGTTTTGGTACGACGCGACCTCGGTGGAGGACGATCCACCTCTCTGGTTTCTGGCGGACGACGGCAGGCACAACGTGCCCTCAAAAGTTGGAACTGTTTCGTCTGTGCTGAGCGACGAGGTACGCGCGATGATGGCTGCTCGAATACCCCGGCATTCCCAGGACTGAGACGGCCCGTTCCCGACCAGTTCGGTCACGTCGTCGGCTTCAGGCGTTCAGGGGCGCGCTCGGGGGCATGTTCAACCCAATTTCTCCGGGGCGATACAATCAAAGCAGCATGAAGTCCTGCCCATGGCGAATGCGCGAATTCACCGGAGTTGTCGTTCCACTCGTTGTGCTGACCCTGTTATTTCTTCTTCCGTGCCCGGTCAGCGTGAATGCGCAGCTCAACACCGAGCCGCTGCTCGTGATCGAGGGGAGCCGCCACGAGCGGTTTAGCGATCACATGATGGTTTCCGGAGCGCGTACCGGAGTGGTAGGCGTGACGTTCGATACGGGAATGACTTCGCGGGCCGCGACGATTCTCGGCGATCTGCGAGCCTCGCCCTCGGAGCGATGTGCCCGGCCACAAGCTTCCATGGTGGACGGTGTGCGCGTCTATCGTTGTCCGCGCGGCTTTGCGGTCGCCGTCGACGATCGTTGGTACCGTACGATTCCGGGTGGCGCCCTTACGATGATGGCGCCGTGGTTTGACGAACTCTGGGAGGAATCGCGTCCGTTCCTCTGTGAAGACAACTACTACCTTTGGAATGGAAGCGTCTTTCGCTTTTCTTTGCTTGCGACGAACTCCGCTGGTTGCGGCGTGGTGCCGCTGACGTGGGTGAGTGAACCAGCGGCTCAGAATGCACCGTGGTCGCATGTTCGCGGCATTACCGTTTCGACGGCGGGGGGTCGCGTCTGGAAAGTGGAGCACGAGGGGGACTTGAGCGCGTCGTACGTGGTGTTTCCATCTCCGCTCATGTCTGGTCCGGAGCACATCGGTATGCTCGTTCATCCACATGCGCGCTCAAGCTCGTCGCCGCCGCTCTGTCAGGTGGTGGCCCGGGGCGATACGCTTTACATGATTGGCAGCTACCGAAGGCCGTTGATTCAGGTGATAGCGGTGGCATCCACGCCCGCGCGGCGTCAGGCGCTTTTCCGACGCGTCAACTGTCGTCGTTAGAACACTCGGTTGGTCTACGTTGTTCTCAGGAACGCATGCGACGAATCCTCCGTAATGCCCCATGCTGATGAGCAAGGTGGCTGAAGGCGAACACGCGCATCGACCGCATCCCGCTGGGAACGCCGCGAGGTTCCTTGTTCTCTGCGCGGCTTGGCTATTCACGCCGGTTTTCGCGGGGCATGGAGTTGGCGTCTACGCCCTGGCGATTTGGGGGAGTGCGTGGTGGTGGCTGCGAGTTGCCGGAGCCGTCGCGCTGGTTCTTGGCAGTCTAGCGGGGGTGTCTGCGCTGTTCGGGTCACATCGGCGGAGCCGAAGTCTCTTCTTGGTGGCGAGCTTGTCCCTCGCCAGTGCCGTGGTCTGTACCTGGGTATACGAACCCGGTCCACGAGGTCCCAATCTCTGTGCGTCCGTTCCGTTTGTACTTGTTCTGCTTTGGTTCTTGCTCGGACTCACTAGCGAAGTGATTCAGCGAGAGCCGCCTCCGAAGCGATTCTGAGGGAGAACCGCGCGTCTTTTGACCGCTGAGCGTCGCCGCGGGCCGTAGGGGCAGCGAACGCGCACGACGGCGGGAAGGTGACGTTGCGGATTGCTATGTTTAGGCGGTGTACGAGTCCCTTAGCGACGTGAGCTTCTCGGATTCAGCGGTGGTCTCGTTCACGAAGGAGGGTCTACGGCTTTCGGTGACCGTTCGGCTTTGGAACGATGTGCTCGTCGACATGCACTTCGAGGAAGCGCTTGCGATGTATGAGTGCATGGTGGGTGATCTGGACGCGGTGGTGGTGCGGGAGAATGCAACGAGCGAGTTTGCGCGGCGAGCCGCTGCCGATGTATCTGGTTGTTCGGAGCGGCCCGAACCGGTTACGGCGTATCGATTTGTCGACGTGAATGAGCGAGTGATGATGGAAGTGGTCGTGGGTCAGGGTTCAAAGGTCTCGCTGGTGTCGAGAGGACGGCTGGAGTCATGAGCGAAGGTCTGCAAAGCGACGCTTACCCGATGGAGGAAGACGGCGAACAGCCGGTGCCGGTGCGTTGGCGGGCGCCCCTTGCGTCCATCGCAGAACGGTTTGCGGCCGGCGACTTCCTGCTTGCGAAACCGATCCCGTCGGTGCGGCCCATGCGTGCCAATATCGCTAAGCACGCGCAGGGATACGTCGCAGACTATGGCGGCACACTGGTCGCGCTTCCGGAGGAGACCTGGGAAACGTCCGTCTGCATCTTCTCCGGCGAAGGTCGCTGGGAGGTGCTCGTCGATCTGTGGACTGCGGAGGAAGGCCGATCGGACTTGGTGCTATTGGTTTACGTACACGCGCGCCGAGATGACTTCGAGATCGAAGTGCGGCTTTTGTACGTGCCGTGATCTGCCCGGGCGCTTGAGGGCGTCGCGCGTTTTCTACGCGCCAACGCTCCACGTGGCGGCGATGGCTTGCAGTTCTACACAGTCGGCCAGGACGGCCTTCAGCGCTTCGTCGAGCGTGTCGTTGCGAAACTCCGCCGACGCTTTGGCGGGTGCGTCCTCGGTGAAGAGCCGCGCGCCCACCCGGCTTTGGGCGTCGCCGATGGCGACGAGCCATTGGTCGCCGGCGAGGAGCGTTCGCGGGCCCGGTTCGATGGACTCAAGGGCGCCGTTTCGCTGGAGGTAGCAGCGGCCGCTGCCGGCGAGCGCAACGAAGGCGTTCGATCCTTCGGTGATGAAGAGGGCGCCGCCGGAGGCGAAGGGTGGGGAGACGGCTCGAATGAGTTCGGCGCTTCGCTCGGCGCTTTGGTCGCCGTCGCGTAGGAAGGCGCTCGTCAGTGAGTCGAGGAGCGAGGTGGCGTAGTCGCTCGCGACGACGCCGATCATGCGGGCGCCGCTGACGTGCTGTTCGACGGTGGCCCCGTAGCTCGGGCCGAGGCCGGAACGGACGAGGGCGCCGTGTTGATAATGAAAGGGGGGCGGCATCGGCCGGCAGTATCGCCTTCGGCTCGGGCCGCGGCCACTGGGGTGGAGAGCCTGAAATCATTGATTCTTTTCGCGATGTCTTAATAGGCACTCGGTGACTTTTTGTTTGACGTGAAAATGTCACACGCTATGTATGGGGATGCGCGCCGGTCTCTTCCTCCTCGTCTTTTCTTTGGCTTGTGGCGATGACGATGGGCCGGCGGACGTAGGTACGGACGCCGCGAGCATCGACGGCCAGGTGTCGATGGACCAGCAGGTGGACCTGACCGCAGTGGACAGCGCCTTGGCGGACAGCGCCTTGGCGGACAGCGCCTTGGCGGACAACGCCCTACCGGATTCGTCGATGGAGGTCGGGCCGAACGACGACCAGCAAATCGATGCGGGGCCGCGCGATTGCCTGTCGCGCTTGCCCGTCGACGTGGATCTGACGCTCGCCGATGCGTCCGAAACGAACATTCATCCGAGCGTGGCTTGGGACGGTGAAAAGCTCTGGCTGACGTACACGACGCTCGAGCCGGACACGTCGCTCTTCGATGTGCGCATTCGCTCGATCGACTGCGACGGCAACCTCGGCGACGAGATTCGCGTCAACGACGTCGACGGGGAAAGCGAGCTCGACAGCACGATCGCCGTTTCGGGCGAACGACTGATCGTGGGCTATCAGTCCGACGACCGATCCGGTGAGTCCGACGCGATACGTCCGTTCGTGCGCGTCTTCGACCTCGATGGAACGCCGATGAATGACGCCGTGGCCATCGCACGCGAGCGAGAAGGGGAAGCGATCACCGCGACAAACTGGATGGTGCAGGTGCGCGCGCGCGAAGGCGGCTTCATGGCGGCGGGCACCCGCGGCGTCGACGCAGTGAATGCCTTTCAGATGTACGCTCAGCCCCTCGACATGGATGGCGTGCCGACGATGGACGCATCCGACTTGGCGCCGACGGAAACGTCCCAGACGAACCCGGTGATCGGTTTTGGCGAAGGGCCGTGGTACGCGTGGACCGAGCTGCTCGACGCGGGCGAGAGTGTGTTTGTCGCGCGCCTCGGCGAAGCACCGATCGAACTGGAGACGGGCACGCTCTTCGCAGATCAGCCCTCACTCGCCGGCTCGCTCATCGCCTTTCATGCGGGCGGCGGCAGCCGCACGGACATCTACGTGAGGAACCTGGAGACGGACGCGCAGACGACGGTCGGCCGGCTCTCCCAGACGGACGGAGCGGCATCGATTGCCGGCACAACCGCGAGCTTCGTCGTCGCGTGGCTTCGCAACGTCGAAGGACTGCAGCACGAGCTTCAATACGCCTTTGGGTCGGAAGTCGACGGCGAGTTTGTCATGGCGACGCCCGTTGTCATTCCCACCGAGACGCCGGTCTTTCCCTACACGCCTGCGGTCGTCGCTTTGCCAAACGGCGCTTTCTTCGTCGCGTGGTCCGAAACGGAGATGAGTCCGAACCTACGCGTTCACGGTCGCTTCATTCGACCAAGCGAGGATACGTAGGGCGCGCTTACGAACGGCGGTACGTGAAGCCGTAGGTTAGGGGCTGGGCAAGGCGTTCGCCGGTCATGCGCGTGCGCACGACGATCGTGCGGCCGTCAGCTGAGGGCACGAAGGTGCGGGTCATCGATCCGTTGTCGCCGCTCATCACGAGCACGAGGTTGCCGCGGCGACGCAGCGCGCGAACGCGTCCGCCTTCGGCGCGGATGGCCTGTCCACCGAGCTGCAGGCGCACGGTTCCGCCGCTGCCCGTGAACTCGACGGCGTTGCCGCGCACGGAAATGCGCATCGTGCGCGGAGGCTCGGTGCGTTCCGTGAGCGCCGAACGCATGCGCCGGCGGACGAGCCGACTGGCCTCGGAAACCACGGCTTCGATCGCCTCTTCCCGACGGGTTCGCTGCGCGGCGGTGGCGGCGAGGGTGTAGCTGCCCGTGAGGCCGTCCAAAGAGGCGACTTCGCCGTCTTGGGCGGCGGCGGATATTGCGAGTGAGCTAACCGCCAGGGCTGCGGTGAGGAGCCACGAGACTGAGGCGATGTTGCGCATGGGGATCTCCATTGGATGGGCGTTCTCGATGAATGTGTCGGCCGACATAATACGTCGACCTCGACCGAGAGTCTGCTCTCTGATTTGGTCAAGTCGAGCCCCCGGTGTGTTGCGAATCGTAGAGTCTCAGCCCGTGCTTGGCGCTTCGGGCAGCTCAGCGTCGGACCACCGCCGGAGCTCCTCGAGAAAGCGCAGCGCGCCTTCACCGCGGAGCGTGATCGCGTACGCGACGCCCAACGGGCGAGTGGTCAGCACCTCCCGGCGAACGAGGCCGTGCGACTCAAGATGCCGTAGGCGCTCAGCGATCATCTTCTTGCTCGCGCCGGCGACCATGCGCGAGAGGTCGTTGAAACGAACCGGTTCGTCCTTGAGGTGCCAAAGGATCGAGGCCGTCCACTTTCCACCAAACACGCGCATGCCGCGCTCGATGGCGCAGGGTTCGTCGCACGCTTCGACGGCGGTCTTGCGGCCATGGCCCTCGCTTTGAATGCGCGCCTTCATCGGTAGGTTACGAAAAGTATACTAGTTGACCTTCGAAACCTGGCAACTAGGTTCGGCTGCACACATCCCAACCTCGGAGTTCTGATGACCACGGTGAAACTGCAAGCAGGCGATCGATTTCCCACCCTCGAAGTGCCGGGCGAAGCCGCTGCGCGCGACCTCTCGAAACCGCAAGGTGGGCACGACTGGATGCTGGTCGTCGTCTACCGCGGACGGCACTGCCCGATGTGCACGCGCTACTTGAACGCGCTGGAGCCTCTCGTGAACGAACTGGCAGAGATCGGCGTCGACGTCGCCGCTGTCTCTGGCGACAGCGCCGAACAGCTCGCGCAGCACCGGGAGCAGCTGGAGGTGAGCTTCCCGCTCTTTCACGGTCTCAGCGTGGAGCAGATGCAGGGTCTCGGTCTCTACATTTCCGATCCGCGCTCACCCAAGGAAACGGACCATCCCTTTGCGGAGCCGGGCCTGTTCGTTATCAACGAGCACGGCTCGCTGCAGGTCGTGGACCTCTCGAACAACCCTTTCGTCCGGCCCGAGTTGAAAACGCTCGTTTCCGGTCTTCGCTGGATCCGTAACCCGGACAACAACTACCCGATTCGAGGCATGCGCGCGTACGGGTAACCTGCAGCGCATATCTTGCGTCAGGCCCGCGCTTGAGCGCCAAGTCTGCGCCGGTCTCGTCCGGGCATTTGTGCGATCTCACGCCGACGAGGGCAGAATTCCTGCCTTTTGGCCGCGGGTTCCATCACGCGAAAACGTGGTCCGGAACCTGCTTCGTTGATCCGGCATGAGCTACGCGACCCGAACCGTTTCCGAGTACATGACGCCCTTGCCGCACACGATCGGCGCGGGCCAGCCTCTCTCGATGGCGCAGCGCCGTATGGCCGCCCTGGGCGTGCGCCATCTGCCCGTGCTTCAAGGCGGCGAGCTGGTGGGCGTGCTCTCGTCGCGCGACGTCACGTTCCTGCACGAGCGCGGCCGCGTCGACGTGGAGCGCGTTGTCGTCGAAGACGCGATGAGCCCGGCGCCCTACACGGTGTCGCCGAACGACGCCTTTGCGGACGTCGTGCGTTCGATGGCGAAGCGAAAGGTCGGTTCGGCCGTCGTCGAATCGTCCGGACAGGTCGTTGGCATCGTGACCACGACGGACGCGATGCTCGCTCTGGCAAACCATCTCAACGCTTCGAACGCCTTCCACACCGCTGAATCGCCGGCGGAGATCCGCACGCGCATTCTCGAGGAGCACAAAGCCCTTCGGGCCCTCCTGCAAGAAGTGGAAGACCGCGCCGAGCGGGTGCTCAGCGGGCAGGTTGTGGAGGACGACACGCAAGACGCCGCGTCGCTGCCCGACGTGGCGCGCGAACTCTACGCGTTCATGCTGCGTCATCTGGACGTCGAAGACCGCATCCTCGCGCCGGCCCTCGAGCACGCCGACGGCTTTGGTCAGGAGCGCGCACGTCTGCTCCTAGACGAACACCGTAAGCAACGACGCGGCCTACGCGCCGCCCTCAACGCCCTCGGCGAAGACAGCCTTCGCGAACTCGCCGAGTACCTGGTCGGCTTTGTAAACGACGTACGCGCCGACATGGCGCGCGAGGAATCGGACGTGCTCACGGACGAGCTCCTCTCGAACTCGCTCGTCCGCGTCGGCCTCGGCAGCTAAGCCCGGTCCTTCCGCCCCCACAAGCACGATGCATCCTGCGAGGGAAACGCTGCGCTTCTGCCGCAAGTCGCAGGCAACTACATTGCCCAGTACGACTTCTACGGGCACGAACGGTGTCGCCTCTCGTTCTTCCAGGTTGTGGTACAGGAGGGCCAACAGCAACTCGTGCCCCTTCGCTAGGGCACAGCGCGTAAGCTCTCTCGGGCACAAAAAAACCGGTGCCTGTGAGGGCACCGGTTTTTCGTTGTGATGCGCGGTGGAGCGACGGGGGATCGAACCCCGGACCTTCGCACTGCCAGTGCGACGCTCTCCCAGCTGAGCTACCGCCCCGCGAGGCGAGGTTTGTGCTCGATGTGGTGGGCTTTGTCAAGCCATCGATTTACCAATGTGAAAAGCTGGCTGCGTCGCTTGCTTCAGAGCACCGGTGGCGCTTCCGAGTCCAGGTCGAGGGGATCGTTGCTGGGCGCGCTTTCGTCGATGTTCGAGGGGTTCGTGGACCCTTGGGCTTCGTCTTCGAGGCGGTTCTGCTCCGCGCGCGCTTCCTCGGCCACCGCGTCCTCGTCCGCTTCGTGCGCGTCAGCTTCGGCGTTCCGTTCTTCGCAGGCCTCGTCTTCGTCTTCGTCATCGTCGCCGTCCGTCAGCGATTTGCTGCCGCCCACGACCAGGCTGATGGACCACTGACGCGCGTCGACTTCGTTTTCGATCGGTTCGAGGAACTCCGTCAGCGAGAGACCGAGGGCCGAGCCATTGCCGTAGCGGGCCGTAACGCCGACGACGAGGGTCGAGTCTTCACCCACGTTGCGAAAGCCCAGTGAACCGCCGAACAGGTTGATCTGCGTGTAGTCCGCAATGGCCGAGTTCGGGATCGAGGAGAAGTCGGTGAAGATACCGAACATCATGTGCAGCGTGTCCGTGACGGCGAAGTCGCCGCCAAGGCTCAGGTTGACGACCGTACGGCGCTTGGGTTCGGTCACGCGGCCGTCGTAGCCGCGCAAGTCCAGCGTATCGCCAAGTTCGGCAGGCGCGATGTCGATCAGGACTTCGTCCGCCCCGGACACAAAATCGTAGCTGTCGATGGAGAGGTAGAGGTCGACGTCGATGCTAAGGAGATGGGGCCCGAACTTCTGCGCGGCGCCGACGGCGAAGTGCCAGGGCGTGCGAATGTTCGTGTCGCCTTCGATCTCGCGAAAGATATCCTGGTAGAGGCTGATGTCCGCCAGGCTGCCGCCCGCGTCGAGGATGACGTCGGAGGATGCCTCGGCGAGAAAGCTCGTGGTCGTGCCGCCGAGGCGCAGCGAAGGAAACTGCACGGTAGCCCCGAGGTTCGTGCCGGATGGGAGCTGGGCCAGGAATCCAAGTGTGCCGGTCAGGCCGAAGTAGGTTCCCGTGCTGTACTCGAAGTCGAGAACACGCGAGCCGCCGCTTCCGCCGTCTTCGGTCTCGAAGAAGATGCCGGTGGTCGAACTGAAGCGTTCCGTAAAGGTCGCATACTGCACGAACAAGGACGCGCCGAAGGACACGTTGCCAAACTTCACCGCGTAGCTGGGGCCCGCCTGAAGCATGCGCTGCACCCGGCTCTGAAAGACATCGAGCTGCACCCCGTTGTCCGGCACGCTCAGATTTTCGAGGCCTTCAAACTCGAAGAAGCGCGGGGCAACGATGGAGAAGGCGACGGTGTGATGAACGTCTGCGTCTTCGTCCGAAAGCGGCAGCACATAGGCGGTGGCGCCGGGGTAGAAGAGCAGGGCGTCGAGCTCGAGGTCGACGCTCTCGCCGGCGACGTTGAAGATGTCTTCCGTGCGGGTGCGCTGAAAACCGTAGGCGCTGAAGTTGAGCGATAGGCCGCGCTCAGGCGCGCCACCGAGGCCGGCGGGGTTGTGGACGGTTGCCGTGGAGTCATCGGCAACCGCCGTGAAGGCGCCGCCCATCGAGGCGGCGCGGGCGCCCACGATAATGGCGTTGTAGTTTTCGATCCCTTGCGCGTCTACCTGCGCTGGGCTGAGTAGGCCGACAAGCGCGAAGATGAATGAGGTGAACAGCACACCGAGACCGGCTCTGGGCATCTGCCCGTGCGTCCTTTGCTTCGGCGCGACACACAGCTCACTGAACGACGTGTTTTCCATGGGCTCCCCTTTTCGCCGACCGCGTACGACACGCGATCAAGCTCCGCAAATCAGAAGAACGTCGTTTGTGATGATTTAACGTTAAGCTGTGAGGCCGCTCATTCCTGAGGCGCCAAACGCACCTCCCTAGCGCGACATGGGGGCGAGTTGCGAACGAAGTGGCGCGCGCTCGTCAAAGACGCTGAGCTGCTCGAACGCTACTCGCGTCCATCCGTTGCGCTCCAATTGGGTTAGAGCTTAGAGCTCGTGTGGCATGCGGTCGCGCGGGCTCTGAAAGAAGTGCATCGGCGAGTAGCGCAGGAAGTTGGACACGCGGGAGGTGTAGAGCCCGGCGTAGTGCTCGACCTGATGGCCGAAGCTCGATTGCTCGGCGCCGGCCTTAAAGATCGAACCCCAAAAGGGGTGGAAGCGGTGGGCGACGCCCTTTTCCAGATCGTCGTATTCGCGCTGCGTTGCGCGAAGGCGCGTGCGCAGGCGGTCGACGGCACGTCGGTGCCGAACGCGCTCGGCTTCAAAGGCCGGCGTGATCTCGCCGGCGTCCTTTTTCTTCTGCAGGCGCCGCACGATGCCTTGGTGATGCCGCAAATCGTCGGCGAGCTGGCTGCGAATCTCGTCGAGCGCATCGAGGCGCGTCAGCGAGTGAACCACGTCGCTATGGGCGTCTAGCTCTGCGTCCATCTCTTGAACGATCAAAGCCGTTCGCCAGGCGGTGCTCTTATGGGCTCGAAGCACGTCGCCATAGATGTGGTCGCCGACGTAGAGGACGCGGTCTGGCGTGGTGTCCAAGGCGGCCATCAAGTCCTTGAGGTTGCCGCCGGCGTAGAGCTTGCCGCGCTCGAGCCTGCCCGCTGGCCGAAACTCCTCGTCGCCGTGCACCTCCATGAAGGGGCGTTCCTCCATGAAGAAGGCCGGCTTCTTGCTCGCCGTCACGACGAGATCGAAGTAGCTCGACCAGTCGCTGTAGGGATGGAGCGCGCCGTCGAGAAGGAAGGACATCATCGCCCGGGTGTAGTTCGGGTAGGAATTTGTCAGGACGAAGAGGCGCTTGCCGCTGCTGCGCAGGTGATGGAGCGTGCGCGCAAGCTCGTCGTCGCGATCGACGAAGCGTGCGTGGTCCGCGACGATGTGGTCGAGGATCGAGCCATCCTGGTGCGAGAGGTCGATGCAGGTGCGTACGTCGTTGAAGAGGCGCTCGTAGTCGAGGGCTTCACCCTCCTTGCCTTCAAGGCAATCGATGACCGCGGCGTACACGGCGACTTCGGAGAGGCCGTAGAGCGTGTCGACCCAGTGATAGCGGCCGGACGCGGGGCGCAGCCGACGCGTGTGGTACGCCTGACGGCGCTGTTCGAGGCTGAGCTCCTGAAAGCCGTGGTACGCGCGCTTCACGTACTTGTATCGGTCCATCATGAGCACGTTGCCGAGTTTGCGATCGACAAGCAGGCCGCGAACGGGAAAGTCCGTGCGGTAG
>JBCCRV010000042.1:0-19171 GCA_039201085.1 Myxococcota bacterium
GAGCGAAGCGTGATTCTTGCGATCGACTTGCCCATGACGACGTCCAATACGGACGCGTACCTGACGGTGTCCGAAACCCGTGATTCGCTCGTGCCGGCGGCGGCGATCCATCCGCTTTCCTTTGGCGCAGAGCGCGCGCTCGAGCGCGCGGTCGCCAGGGGTGCGCGCGCCTACAAGATGCACCCCGCCGTGCAGCAAATGGCGCCGGACCATCCCAAGGCCATGCGCATGTACGAACTCTGCGGTCGGCTAGGCGTTCCGGTGGTGTGGCATTGCGGACCGGTGGGCATCGTGGGCGATCGGGCGGATGCGCGCTGCCAGCTAAAGCACTACTGGGCGCCCGTGCACGAGTTGAAGGACACCACCTTCATCCTTGGCCACTCGGGAGCCCTTCAGTACCGAATGGCCATGAAGCTGCCGAACATGTACGAGAACGTGTACGTCGAACTCTCGTGCCAGGGGCTCGGCGCGATGCGCGAGATCATCGCCGGCGTTCCGGGCGACCGCATTCTCAACGGCTCAGACTGGCCCTTCTACCACCAGGCCGTGAGCGTCGTGAAAATCCTTCACGCCACCGAGCACCTTTCGGGTCCCGAACGGGAGCGCATGCGCCATCAGATCCTCTGGGAGAACACCTCCCGTGTCTTTGGCTTCGACGCGGCTGCCTAGCCTTGGTTTCTCTGTTCAAAGCGGGCTGCGGCGAGTCTCCGTTCGGGGCGGGAACGCGATTCGGGCCACACGAGAAATCCCCCAAGGTGAGGAAACGCCAAAAAACATTTGGCACCGAGTGACATGTATGCCATCTTCTAACCAACAAGGAGAGTCCATGAACCCGCAAGTTGCCGTCCCGTCCGAAGAACCCCGCACGATCGAGCAGACCGACGTGCTGCCTGGAAAGGGTCACGACCGGAACGCCGTGCTGGCTTCGATGGAGACCTTTCGGCGGCGAGATGCGGATTGGAAGTCCGGTCGAACCTGGTCCCTCGTGTACTCGGCGGGCGCCGAGCACACGGCGTTCCTCAAGGAAGCGCACAACAAGTTCTTTAGCGAGAACGGCCTCAACCCCATGGCCTTCAAGAGCCTGAAGCGCTTCGAATCGGACACGGTCTCGATGATGGCGCGCCTGCTGAACGGTCCGAAGACGGCCGTTGGCACCATCAACTCGGGCGGCACGGAGTCGATCCTTCTGGCGATGCACACGTACCGCGAGCGCATGCGCCGCAAGAAGCCCTGGGTGCGCACGCCCGAGGTGGTCCTTCCCACCACGGCCCATCCAGCCTTCGACAAGGCCGCGCACTACTTCGGCATGAAGCTGCGCAAGATCCCGCTCGAGGCGGACTTTCGCGTGCAGGTAAAGGCGCTTAAGGCCGCCGTGAACCGGCGAACGGCTGCGGTCGTGGTCTCCGCTCCCCACTACTGCCAGGGCGTGGTCGATCCGGTCGAAGAGGTCGCCGCCTTCACCAAGAAGAAGCGCATTCCGCTGCACGTCGACGCCTGCGTCGGCGGCTTGATGTTGCCGTGGGTCGAGCGGCTCGGACGCCCCGTGCCCCTCTGGGATTTTCGCGTCGACGGCGTCACGAGCATCTCAGCCGATCTGCACAAGTACGGCTACGCCGCGAAGGGCGCGTCCGTCGTCATGTACCGAAGCATGGACTACCTGCGCGACCAGTTTTTCGTGGCGACGGACTGGCCCGGAGGCGTGTACGCGTCGGCGAACATTCCCGGGACGCGCCCCGGCGGACCGATCGCCGCAGCGTGGGCGGCGCTCATGGCCATCGGCGAAGAGGGCTATCTTAATCTGACCGACCGCGGCCTTCAGGTGCGCGATAAGCTCATGGACGGCATCGCCGAGATCGACGGCGTCCGCGTGTTCGGAAACCCCGTCGGTACGCTCGTTAGTTTCGGCTCGGAGAACGAAAAGCGCCTGCCCATCTTTGCCGTGGCCGACGCACTCGAAAAGCGCGGCTGGCACTTCGACCGGCACCAAAACCCGAACTGCATTCACGCCACCTGCGGGGCGAGCAACCTCGACAGCGTCGACGAGTTCGTCGCCGACCTTCGCGCCGCCGTCGACGAGGTGCGCGCCAACCCCGACCTCGCCAAGTCCGGCGACGCCGCGATGTACGGTATGATGGCCAAGGTTCCGGCGCGCGGGCTGGTGAAGTACACCGTGCGCCGCGTGATGGAAGCGATGTACGCGCCCGGCGCGACGGAGCCCGATCTCAGTGACCTGACGCAGCAGGACCCGCTCCTACGCCGCCTCGATCAGGTGCAGGCCGTCGCTGATAAGGCGCTGACTTCGCTGAAGAAACGTTTCGGTAAGTAGCGACGGAAGCCGCGAGCGATCGCTTGCGGCACGTCAAAAGTGGGCAAGCTGTGTCGGCTGGTGCGCGCGCGCCTATGGCCGATCTTGCAGAACGAAATCGCATCTGCGCAGTGCTGGAGCGTGTGCAAATCCGCTGAGCTGCCATGCGGAATTGCAGCCCCGCGGCCACACCGGTGCGGCTCATCCGTCGTACGCTGCCGTTGATGACCTCTTGGGAAGACCTGAAGTACGTGCTGGCTATGGCACGGCACGGAAACGCGACGGCCGAGGGAAAGGCCCTTCGGGTGAACGCGACCACAGTGACTCGGCGCGTCACGGCCATCGAGGATGCTCTTCAAACCGCGCTCTTCGAGCGGACGCCGCGCGGAACCCGACTCACGCCGGCGGGCGAGCGGGCCGTCGTAACGGCCGAGCGCATCGAACGGGAAGTGCTCGAACTCGATGCGCGCGTTGTAGGCCTCGACGCGGAGCTAAGCGGCGGCCTGCGCGTAACTAGTATGGACGTGCTCTTCGACCTTTGGCAGCCCGACCTGCGCGCCTTTCGCGAGCAGCACCCGCACGTTTCGCTCGCCCTTTCCTCGTCGGCGGCACCCGCCGACCTGATGCGGCGGGAAGCGGATGTGGCCCTTCGCGTGACCGTCATGCCGCCCGAACGGCTTGTTGGACGGCGTTTCGTGGAAGTCTTCTATGCGATCTATGGCTCGCGTGAGTTGGTGAACGAACAATGCGCGGATGGCCTTGCGGCCTATGCCAACTACCCCTGGATTGGCTGGGACGAGCCGTTTGCGGAGCCAACCGATCGCGTCATCGAACGGCTGGCGAAGGGTGCGACGGTTGCCATGCGTCTCAACTCGATGAACCGGCTTCTACGAACCCTCGAAGCCGGAGAGGGAATCAGCGTGATGCCGTGCTTTGTCGGCGACCGGAGCCCGTATCTTCAGCGCATTGGCCCCTACTTCGAAGGCGAAACGTACCTCTGGGCGCTCACCCACGAACAGCTTCGCCGTACCGGCCGGGTGCGAGCGTTTATGGAGTACATCGCCGGCGTCATCGAGCGTGACGCGCTGCTTTTTCGCGGCGAGCAGCCGCGCATGGAGGCGGCTTCCGTTCAGCCCTGATGCAAGTATCAAGGGGGTCAGACCCGACGCATCCTCAATCCGCGATTGTGCAGCCATCGGCTGCAGCCTTGGGCATCGCGCGGGCGCATCAAATCGTCATCGTTTTCGAGCGGCAACGCCGCCGAAAGGAACCCACCCATGACGATTCGATTCTCTCTCCCCCTCATTCTATTGATCACCCTGGGAGTCGCATGCGACGACAACGACGTCGCTGCCGCCGCTTCCGGTTCGGAAGCGCTCACGGCCGTCCATCGGCGACTCGACCTGCGGAACGTGCCCGGTCGGCACGTCGCGGCCTGGGATGCGATGTTCGCCCTCGATGAGGAAACGTCGCGTCGCCTGCTCGCCGATCACATCACCGAGGACTGCTTTATCACCTTCAAGTTGCCGGCCGAGTTTGGCGGTGACCAGAGCTTTGAACCTGGGATCAACGGATGGATGAACGTGGTGATGGGTTCGGCCCGTAGCGGCGGCTGGGTGCCGGCTGGGCCGGGCTATCCGCGGTCCTTGCATCTGAGCGGATCGATCAATGTGCTGCAGGAAACGTCGACGACAGCGCGGCTGCGCACGTACATTCGAGCCACCCACTATGCCGAAGACACCACGACCGATTTTAGCGAGGCCATCGTCGAGATGGACGTGATCTTTGACGACGAGCGCGACACGTGGCTTGTGGCCCATCTCGACCTTTCGCCGCTCTCGCTGCGCGAGGAAGGCGGTGCAGTGCTACCACCCGTGACCGCACCGCCGGGGTCGATGTGATCGGCGCGCACGACCGCAGAGCTCTGCGGGAAGGGCGCGCACGGCTCTACGTTTCGTCCATCTCGCAGAATTCACGACGCGTACGCATTGCGGCGCGCGAGTTTGGGCTACCGATCGCAGAGGAAGAAGTCGACCTACTGGCCGGCGACCACCGAACGCCTTCGTACCTCGCGAAGAACCCCGATGGGCGTGTGCCGCTCTTGGAATGGGACGGACGGCGGTTGTCCGAATCGCGCGCCATCCTACTCGTCCTTGCGTCGGCCGCGGACGCGGCCTGGGATCCGCAAATACTTCAGTGGCTGTACTGGGACGCCGAGCATCTCTCGCCGGCGCTCCGCAGCCTTCAGGGGCTCGTGCTCTTCAGCGCCGCGCCAGACGTCGATGCTATGGCGGCCACCCGTACCCAGCTTCGGCCGACGCTCGAGCGCCTAGAGCGCGCCTTGGATGATGGAAGCTTCGAAGCGGCACGAAACGCCGATGGTCGGCCGAACCTTGCGGAGCTGTCCATTGCGGCAAGCTTGACCTACGCGGAACCGCTTCAGCTCGACTTGGGTTCAGCGGTGCGTCGCTGGCGTACGGAGCTTGAGGCACGTTCAAGCTTCCAGCAAACGCGGCCCTCGATGAGGTAGGCGCACCTCGACGTGGTGCACGGTCCGATTCGTTTCCCTTGTGCAAGTCGCCGAGCCGCCTGTGCGTTCGGGGCGCAGCCATGCAGATTTGCACCGCAGGCCTGCGAGACTCGCGATTGTGGCAGGACGACGTCATCTGCACGGTTTCCGTGCCGCATTCAGCGCGGCGAAAGGAATCAACATGACCCGTGCAACGCTACTCATCGTGATGCTCGCCGCCTGCGGCGGTGGAGCCCAATCGGCCGCTTCGAGCGGTTCCGCTTCGAGCGGTTCCGCTTCGACCGCATCGGAGGCGGCGGCTCCCAGTGAAGCAGGCGCCCGCGCTGCAAAAGCCGAGCTCGCCGCTGCGTCGCTTACGTCCGCCCCCGCTCGGGTGGTCGCGCGCGCTCGGCTCAACGCAAGCATTGAAGAGGTGTGGGACTACGTGTCGAACCACGACAACCTCGTGGAGTACACGAACGGCATTCTTCAGAGCGCAGACATCGACCGCAGCGGCGCCGGCGGCAGCGACGGCGTCGGTGTGCGGCGCGAATGCGCTGCCGGCCAGGATCGCTTCGTCGAGGAGATCGTGTACTTTCGCGCGCCTTACGCCTTTGCCTACAGCGCCGTCGAAAATACATGGGGTCTCACGAACCACCTTGCGACCGTTGTGCTGACGCCCGACGGGGACGGAACGATTCTCGAGTGGAGCCAGCACTTCGATCACATGCAGCCGGAAGCGCTGCCGATGATGACTGAGAACCTGACGGGCATGATGAACGGTCCGATCTTGGGCTTCTTCACGCAGCGTTTTGGCGGCGAGGTGCTCGCCTCTTGAGGCGCCTTTCGCTTTTGCTCCTTCTCGCTTGCGGCGCGACACCCACGGATCGGGGGGACGTTCGCTGGTACGCACGCGACCTTGATTTCGAAGTTGAGTCCCTGGAAGCGGCCGGTGAAACCGTCGAGTACTTGCGGGTACCCGGCGGCGAACGCCTTCTTGTACTCCTCGCCGGTGGAGCGCAGAACCGAAATCTCGTTGAAGCGACCCTTCGTCCCTGGGGAAATGCCTTGCGCGATCTTGGTTATGCGGTTGTCAGTCCGGTGGCGCGTCAGCCGCGCTGGTACGAGGCGGGTTCGGAAGCGCTGCTGGCCGCCACCGTTGAGGCACTCGCGGAGCGCTACGGCGGCCCGGTTTACGTGTTCGGCGTTAGCAACGGCGGTATTGCCGCCATGCGCTGGCTCAGTACGCGGCCGCGGCTTCCGATCGCGACCGTGGTGGTCGGGCCCGGCTATGTTCCGGATGATGCGGCGGTCCCGGATGTCCCTGCGCCGATCACGTTTGTGGTCGGTGAGTGCGACCGGTGGTTGCCGCTTGTTCGCGCATCGGCGGAGCAGACGGGCGGACGGCTCTGCACGGTGGTGGGCGCCGGCCATCTTCTCGCTGAAGCGCTGTCGGCACACGCCATCGATGGCCTGCTTCGCGATGAGCCCGCTCCCTGCGCATGCGCATCGCAGCCCTGCGACGTTCGCTAGAGCGCGGATGGCCGTCTCCTACCAGAGTCCGGTTGCGCCCCGTTGGCGCCAACACTTAAGGAGAACCGCATGCCTACCGTTCGACTCGCCGTACCGCCCGGCGCCTGGTCCAAGGAAGAAAAAGCAAAGCTCGTGGAGAAGCTCACCGACGCGGTGGCCTCGACCGCCGAAGAGGCGGGCAAGGGCGACATTCGCCAGTTCGTCGGCGTGCAGATCGACGAAACCGCCGAAGGTGGATACGCCATCGGCGGCAAGGTCTTTGGCTGACACATATACCTCCTGGTGAAGAAGGGCCGGACGCCATGCGTTCGGCCCTCTCTCTTTCCGTCCGTGTCCACCGCTGCGTCGAGTCTACGAACGGCGCTGCAAATACGCAGGGCAGCTACGCAGGACTGGCCATGGCGTTCGCTTTCGGCGCTGCCTACGGTTTTGACATGGAAATCGCACGCTCCTTCACCGTAGATGTCCCCGTTGAACGCGCCTGGTCCGTCCTCGCTGACGAGTTCCACGACGTCGGAAACTGGGCCTGCGGCATTCAAGTATCCCGCAAGCTCTCGGAGGAGGGCCCCGCGGGGATCGCCAACCGCCAATGCGTCGTCGACGGCATGGGCACCATCACCGAGCGTGTCACCGCTTTTGACCAAAACGCCCGCACCTTCAGCTACACGGTCATCGAAGGCGCTCCGGGCATGATGCGCTCGATGGGCAACACCTGGTGGGTCGAGTCGAAAGGTGTCGGCCAAACGGAGATCCGCTTCTGCATTCGCGCCGAAATGAAGCCGATTCCCGCCTTCATGATGGGCTGGATGATGAAGCGTCAGATGAACAAGATGTGCGATCAGATCTGCGAGGATTTGCGCTCCTACATCGAAACGGGCGCCGCGTCCGACAAGAAGCAGCAGCAGCTCGCCAAGGCGGCGTGAAGGGCGCTGAGGCGCCGCATTGCAACGTCACGCGCCCCGGCGGGCGGTGTGGGCGATGAAGGCGCCGTTTACCCGCCCCGTCCGCAAGGCCCGGTCCCGACGCCGGGCCTTGCATCGACTGAGCGCCGGGCCATGCTTGAAGCATGTCCCGGTAGCTCAGTTGGATAGAGCAGCGGCCTTCTAAGCCGTTGGCCGGTGGTTCGAGTCCACCTCGGGACGCCAAGCCTTTCGAACAAACCGCTCCCTGAGCGAGCTTTTGAGAGCGTGAGAAATGTGGCTGCCGCCCGCCGCCGGAAGGTGCTAGGCCCAGGACGTGACCTTCGTGTTCACCGGTGTGGCCCTTGTGCTCGTGTTTAACACGGCGCTCCTCGCCTTTTTGGCGTGGGCTCATCAGAGCCCACGTTTTGCGAAGTACCGCATCAGCACGGCGCCCGGCATGAAGGTACCGATGAAGAAGCGCCTAGGAACGATGGCGCTCATCAGCACCTGTTCGCTGCTCTGGGTGGTGGGCGGCACCTATTTGGGCTTCGATGCGCTCGTTCGTACGTCGTCGTCCGGCGCCCTGCGCACCGCCTTCGAAGCGCTGGCGATCCTCGTGCTCTACGATTTTCTCTACTACGGGATGCACCGAACGCTGCACCACAAGAAGCTGATGCGCTTCGTGCATGGCGTGCACCACCGAGCGCGTAACCCGTCGGCCTTTGAGAGCTTCTTTCTTCATCCGATCGAGCTCAGCCTCGGGCTTGGCCTGCTCTTCGCCTGCACTTGGGTCGTCGGCCCCGTGAGCCCCGTCGCGTTTTTGATTGCGTTCTTCGTTTACTCGAATCTGAACATCATCATTCACTCGGGCCTCGATCTTCCGGGCGCGCTCCTCGCTCCCACGTCCCTTCTGACGCGCAAGCACCACATTCATCACCAGAAGGACTTCTCGAAGAACTACGCGTCGCTCTCGCCGATTCCCGACTGGGTCTTCGGCACGCTCGGTTGATTGGGCGGCCGCCGCGATGGGTGATGCACCTGGAACGCGTCTGACCTCGCTGTTCAGGGGATGGCCCGCACGGAGCGATGGTTGGTCGTTGGTAGGCGGCAGTTGCCAACGGCAAAGCGTGCGGCGCTTCGTTTAGCGGAGGTGCGCGCAACTCTCCGTCGCGCGGCCAGCCCGGCTCTTCGTGGATGCGCTGAGTCTCATGGATGCGCTGAGTCTCATGGATGCGCTGAGTCGTCATTGCGCCCAGTCTCGTCATTGCGCCCAGTCTCGTCATTGCGCCCAGTCTCGTCATTGCGCCCAGTCTCGTCATTGCGCCCAGTCTCGTCATTGCGCCCAGTCTCGTCATCGCGTTTAGTCGGGTGGATGTGCTCAGTCCGCGGACGCCCTGCTCGCGGGTAGGGCGCTCATCAGCGCAGCCGCCACCGCCACCACGACGAGGCAGCCCACGACGTTGAACCAGAGATAGCCGATGTCGGTCAGAAAGAAGAGGCCGAAGACCGCGCCTTGTCCGATCACCGTTGCCACCAGCACGTGGGCGGAGCGTGCGCGCCGCAGTGCAAAGGCCACGACGAAGATGCCCAAGATCGGTCCATAGAAGAGCGAGCCGAGAATGTTCACCGCTTCGATCAGATTGTCGAAGAGCGACGCGCTTAGCGCAAAGATGAGCGCAAGCACGCCCCAAAGCGCCGTCAGCCAGCGCGACATGCGCAGCAGCCTTCGGTCTGCCGCCACCAGTTCCTTGGGCGATGCGCCCCCATCGCCGTCGTCAGCATCAGCGCCTCGGGTTTTGCGCCGTGCCCAAAGGCGCCGGTAGAGATCGATGGTCGACGTCGTTCCCAGGGCGTTGAGTTCGCTCGCCGTCGACGACATCGCCGCAGAGAGAATCACGGCAACGAGCAGGCCGACGAGCCCGGAAGGAAGGTGCTCGAGGGCAAAGGAAAGAAAGACGTAGTCGCTGTCGTTCGACTCCTCGTCCGGCGCGAGCGATTCGATCAGTGTGCGCCCCTCGGAGCGAAGGGCGGCAACGCGCGCTTCGGCCGCGACGAAGGCGCTCTCCGCGGCGGCGCTTTCGTCCTGCGTAAAGGCCGCTGCGGCAGCGGCCAGCTCGCTCTGCGCATCTTCGAGGGACGCTTCGAGGGCCAGCACGGCCGATCCATCGCTTGTTCGCGCGGCTTCGAGGGCCTGTGTGTTGAAGCTCAGCGGCGCCGGGGAGAACGCGTAGAAGGCGAAGAGCAGAATGCCGAGGTAGAGAATGCAGAACTGCATCGGCACCTTGAGCACGCCGTTGAAGAGCAGCCCCAGTCGACTGCGCGTTGCCGTGCCGCCGGCGAGGTAGCGCTGCACCTGGGACTGGTCCGTGCCGAAGTAGGAAAGGGCCAAGAAGAACCCGCCCGTAAGGCCGGACCAGAGGTTGTAGCGGCTGTTGGGATCGAAGGTCGTGTCGACGACGTTCATGCGGCCCGTCGCGCCGGCGAGGCGCGTCGCTTCGGAAAACCCCACGCCGTCCGGCAGGCCGTGAAAGATCGCTGCCGCTACGGCGCCCAGCCCCGCAAAGATGACGATCATCTGCTGCTGCTGCGTTTGGCTCACGACGCGCGTACCGCCCGTGACCGTGTACACGATGACAAAGAAGCCGATGAAAATGCATGTGGCCTGCGTGGGCCAGCCGACGATCGTGGAAAGCACGATCGCGGGTGCATAGATCGTGATGCCCGCCGCCAGACCACGCTGGACCAAAAAAAGGATCGCGGCCGTCACGCGCACGCGCACATCGAAGCGTCGCTCCAGGAACTCGTAGGCTGTGAAGACCTTTGCGCGCATGTAGGCGGGAATGAACACCGCCGCGATCAGCACGGTGGCAATCGGCAGCCCGAAATAGAACTGCACGAAACCCATGCCCGACTCGAACGCCTGGCCGGGAACGGAGAGAAAGGTGACGGCGGAGGCCTGCGTGGCCATTACGCTCAACCCAACCGTGTACCAAGGCAGGTTCTGGTCGCCCTTCAGAAAGCCGCTCGTAGACGTCACAGCCTTCGCTTTGTGGAGGCCGTAGCCGACGATCGTCAGCGTGGTGAGAGCCAGGACGGACCAGTCGAGCCAGGTCATGGTAAAGCGACAACCAGCGTGTGCGCCACGTGGGCGGCGGCCCGAAGCGCGCCACCGCCTAGCGTGACCAGCGTGAGTACGGCATCACCGGCGATGTGCGAAGCGGTTTGATAGAGCGCGACGATGACGTCGTAGTCGACCGGCACCATGGCTCAGGCCGTTTCCGCAGGGACGTCCGTCGCCCGTTCGCTCGCGCTGTATGTGCGCGTGATCCAATAGAAGAGCGAAATCCACATCACCAAGATCAGCAGGACGGCGGCGTAGATGTTGCGCCAAGAGCCTAGGATCGGTGGCTTGTCTTCGCTCTCTCTTTCGTCCGCGTTCATTGCCCGCTCGTTCGGGGCGTCAGCAGATTCAGAAAGAGCCTCGCGGCGCCGGGCACGCCGGCCGGCAGCTGCCGGAAGAAGGAAAGGCCCGTATAGACAAAGCGCCCGCGTCCGACGTCGGCGACCAGCAGGCTGCCGCGCGTCGCGCTCGCGCCTGGATCGGCCATTGAAAGGGGCGTTCGATAACGCTCGTCCCAATCGCGCGCAAAGTAGAGGCCGCGCTCCTGCACCCAGCCCTCAAAGTCTTGCTCGGTGATCGCGTTGGGGCCCAGCAGGATTGGATCGCGTTCCTGAACGACGTTGGCCCGTTCGTTGGTCACTCGATCGCGGGTGATGGTCAGCGGGTAGGGCCCCACGGAGGCGACGCCCAGCCGTCCGAACCAGCTGTTCGTGTTGTATTGGGTGATGAGCACGCCCCCGTTTTCCACGTACTCGAAGAGACGCGGCTGGAGGTCCGCCAGCGCCCCATGGGTGTTGTAGGCGCGCACGCCGAGCACCACCGCCGCGTACGCCGATAGGTCCGCCGTGCGCAGCTCCTCAAAGCTGAGCTCGGCCACGCGGACGCCCAGCTGCCGTAGCGACTCGGGCACGCGGTCGCCGGCCCCCTGCAGGTACGCGACCTGGCCTTCGTATGCAGCGCTTCGTACGGCACTCAATCGGATCTGCGCAGGTCGAAGCAGGGTCATCGGCGAAATGTGGTCGTGGTCGATCCGGTCTTCGTGGTAGCCATAGTCACGTCCGGCCGCGTGCAGCACGGGCGAAAGCGTCATGGCTACGGCATTCGCCTCGGCGCGTATGCGAAGGCTTACGTCCACCGTCTGGTCTGCCCGCTCGAAGCGAAGCGGAATGCGCGCCGGTTCGATCGCATAGCCGGGGGCTTCCGGGAGCCGGAGCTCGCCCTCCACAGCCGCTGTGCTTCGAACCTGAAGCTGCACTTCGCGTGTCTCGCCGGTGCGAAGAAGAATGACGGACCCAGCGCCCGTGAGGGACATGGGCGGCGCGATGACCACCCGCTCCGCGCGCTCGCCTCGTACGCGGTCACTGCGGACCGAGCGCACCGCACGATGCAGCGTGAGCGTGACGTCGTTGATGCGAAGTCGAAAGGCTGCACGGATCGCCGGCGGTCCTTCCGGCTCGCCCACGCGCGTACGGTCCGACACGACGAAGGCGCCGCGGACATGCGATTGCTGAAGCCAGTAGGGCACGGTGATCGCCGCGTCATCCGGGATCTGCACCGCGAGGGTGCGCTCGGCTGCGCCCGTCCCCTCCAAGCGCGCGAGCTCGCGCTCACCTAGTTGGACGACCACCGACTCAAGCACTGCCGTCGTTGCGCGCGGTCGAAACTCCACTTCGAGACTCGCTTCAGCGCCGGGCACAAGGCGCGGTGATTCAGCGCGAACGTCGGCAAAGATGCCGGCGGCGGCGGCGATGATCGCGGTGAGCCCCGCCTCCTTTTCCTGCCGAAAGGCGTCGTCGTTCATTTGCCGCACTGCCACGAGCGCGCGCACGAGCGCCGCGAGCCGACTTTCCGTGTGAAAGTCCGCGAGTGCTGCATCGAGCGCCGCTTTGGCCGCGCGCGCCTCCTCGCTCCGCTCCCACTCGCTCGCCAAACCTTGAAACGGATCGGGGTTGTCGCTGCCGGCGCCCTCGAGCAAAAAGAGTCGCTCCACGGTTCGTTCGCGCCGGCCCGCGGAGCCAAAGCCCTGGCTTGCGTGGTGGCTCCGGCCGCGCGCAGCCAGCTCCCCGTAGCTTTCCCCAAGGAGCGCGTTGTAGCCGCCCGTTTCGAGGGCGAAGGTTCGGCGCGCGGCCTCCGGCGCCGTGTCGCCCGTCCACCTTCGCCCGTTGAAGAAAAGCCGCGAAGGTTGCCACGACGAAAGGGCGTCGAGTTGATCGGTGAAGCAGTCCTCACTGCCGGCGACCGCAAACGCTTCATGGGCAAGGCGTGCCGACGCCAGGTGGTGGCCATGGGTCTGACCAAACTCCGGAAAGCGCGTGATGATCACATGCGGTCGAAACGTCCGCACGACGCGCACCACGTCCCGGAGGACCGTTTCGTGGCCCCAATACTGAAGGGTCTCTTCGGCGGACTTCGAATAGCCAAAGTCGCGGGCCCGCGAAAAGAACTGCTCTGCGCCGTCCACGCGTCGCGCGCCGAGCAGCTCTTGCGTGCGCATCATGCCCAGCACGTCGCCCTGCTCGGCACCCACAAGGTTTTGCCCGCCGCCGCCGCGCGTCAGCGAAAGGTAGGCCGTACGGATGTGCCTTTCCTTTTCGAGGTAGGCGAGCAGCTGCGTGTTTTCATCGTCCGGATGGGCCGCGACGTAGAGCACGCGAACGGGCGAAACGAGCTGCTCGAGGGCGAGGCGAAGCTCGCCCATACCCATTTGAAGCGGCATTAGAGCGGCCAAGAGAACGACGTCAAGACCCATGGTCTGCCGAGCCTGGTGCCGGAAGGTCGATATCGCAAATCGCTGCGCCCAAGGGCTCGTAAGCCTGGTCCAGTGCGCCCAGGAGCGTGTCGCCGAAGTGAGCCATTCGGTCGGCCACGCACAACGTTCGCTCCTGCGGCGTTCCTAACGGCTGCAGCTCCCGGAGCACGGCTTGGTAGTCGCGCTGCAGATCCGGCGTACGCTGCAAGAGCCGCCGATCGGTGCGCTCAACCCATCCGCTTAGGGCATGTTCGATGGAAGCGGACGCCTTCGCGCGATCGCGGGGATCACCGCTCACCATGTTCGCCAGCCGTGCGCGCAGGTCCGCCGCTTCTTCACGCACGGCGCTCGCCTCCGCAAGGGTAGACGTCCAAGACTTCGCGTCCGCCACGTCGCCCTGAACGTTCCATTGGGAAAGGCGCTCCCGGCAAGATGCACTCAGGTAGCGGGCGCGCATGCGCGGGATCAAGCGTCCGCGCGCGACGCCGAGCTCTTCGTAGATGGGCGCAAGCTGCGCGAAGTAGCTCGCCTCGCCGGGGCCGGCGATATACGCGGCGCGCGGAAAGAGATGGTCTTGAAGGGCAGGCCGAAGGAGCGCCGACGAACTGAACGCGCGCGGGTCGTCCATGGCTCGCTCCATCAACGTGTCGACATGAAGGTTGCTGCCGCCGCCGACAAGCTCGCGTTCCGTACCAAAACCACGCAGCCGGTAGCGCGGTCCTTCGGCACCCTCCGGGTGCACAAACGAGAGGGTGCAGTCTGGACGTATGGGCACCTGAACTCGAAAGCCCGCACGCCGAAGGGACTCGCCCTGCGCCGCGAGCGCTTGTCCAAGTGCATCGGCGCGCTCCACGCATTGCACGTGCAGTGGACGGAGCAGCTCGGCCACGGCGGGCGTGCGGGGATCAAAGAAGAGCAGTTCTTCACCCGTCGCTGCATCAAGAACCCGGCGAAACGCGTCCGCGTAGGATGCGCCGACGGTGTAGGCAGCGCGAATCAAGGCGGCGACGTCGGCGCCGTGTTCGCGTGCTTCGATCACATCGGCCAGCTTCGCGGCGCTTGCGGCGACGGCTTTGTCGACACTGCGGTGCGCGAGCGAGATGCGTTCGCGTACGTCCAGCGAACGCTGGGGACGAAGGTCGATGGGCGCGCCGGACGCATCAAGGGCCACGGCCCCTTCGACTTCGTGGAGGTCGTGGTCTTCGACCTGAAGCCAGAAGATCGGGGTGGCAGGTTGGCCACGCGCACGAAGGGCGCGCGCAATGAACACCGCCGTGAGCGCCTTGTGCACCGAGTACGCCGGCCCACCGAAAAGCCCAACCTGCTGACCGGTGACCACCGCGATCGAACCTGGCTCGGCTAGCGCGTGTGTGCGTCCTGGATTCTGTCGCTCGAGCTCGTGAAGCACGGCAGCCGCCGGTGGCGATGCGCTCAGCTCGTCGAGCGCCTCGACCGGCGCAACGAAGGGCCGTACGGCATCATCCCGCGCGAAGAAGGCCGCGCCAAAGGCGCGGAGGGTCATAGAAGAACCTCTTCGTCCGGACGGAGCGGCAACACCTCCACGTCGTCGAGAACGATTTCGGAGAGCAGCTCCAGCGCCGGGCCGCTTTCCGGTGCCCGCCGGCTGGGAAGGTCCGCAAGATCGATCGCGAGGTCGTCGTAGGCGAAGTTATCGTAGTCAAAGAAGAGCACGCCGCCGACGCGGCGCGCGTTCTTCGCCACGCGAAAGCGTACGCCACCCTCACCTCGGGCATAGCGGTAAGCCATGTACACAAGCTCCAGGCTTGACGCGTCAAACCAGTAGTAGAACTCGTCGTCGTGGTCGCTTCCGCCGCCCTCTTCGTCAAAGGTGACACGAGCTCGCTTCAGCCGGCGGCCGTCGATGGTGACCTGGCCTTCGCGTTGAAGCTGAACGGCCGGGTCCCCGAGCGGGTAGGGCAAGAAGGCGAAGTACACGACGGAGTTGACGCTTTCCGCGAGGTTGCTCCTGACGTGAGGTTCAAGGGGAATGTCAGCGCCGCCCCATTGCCGACTGAACCCGTCGTTGGTGAGTGTGTCGACCGTCTCGCGGTCTTCGGCCGTACGTTCGTAGCTGAAAACGCCGAACTCGCGACGCACGTCGAAGGCCTGGCCCCGAAACGAAAAGGTGACGCGCAAGTAGTCGAGGTTGGTCATGCCATGTGCGTCCATCAGTGCGGCGACGAAGGGACTTAGCTCGCGCTCGGTCGGAACGTATCGCTCAGGCGCGACGTACGTCGCCGTGCTACCGGAGGTGGCTCCGCACGAGCGGCAGGAGGCGCAACCTGCCAGGATCATCAGGAGCGCGAGGGAGTGTACGGGCGGGTTCATGCGGGCTCGTAGATCGCTCGGTAGGCGGATGTAACGGTCGCTGCATCAAAAACATCGCGAACGCGGGCCCGTGCCGATTCGCCAAGGCGCGCGACGAGGGCGTCGTCGGACCAAAGCGTCTGAAGGAGTGGGTCGAGACTCGCCGGCGATTCGTCTCCGAGCAGACCGCCTTCGCCGTGCTTGACCACTTCCGGCAGCCCGCCTACGCCCGTCGCCACCACCGGCACGCCGTGGCCCATGGCTTCAAGCGCCGCCATGCTGAAGGACTCGTAGCGCGACGTGACGATGAGTGCGCGCGCCCGTTGAATCACCTCGCCCGGTTCGGCGAGCTCACCGATGAACTCGGTGGATTCGGCCACGCCGAGTTCGGCGGCGCGCGCTTCGATGGCCTTTCGCTGCGGGCCGTCGCCGACAAAGAGCAATGTCGCGTCGGCGCGCTCGCGAAGGCGCGCAAAGGCCTCCAGGGCCGACGCCGAACGCTTCACTTCGCGGCAGTTGCTGATGTGCAGCAGGGCCTTCGAGTTCGCCGGCGACGCTGCGCTGCGCACCGCTGTGAAGTTGGGCACGACGGCGATCGCGTTCGCCGGCAAATCGAATGCGTCCAGGGCCCGCCCCTTGAGCGACTCGCTGACCGCTGTGACCGCATCGGCGCGCGAGAGCGAATCGCGGACGGCGCGCTTATAGTCCGGTTCGGCGCCCACGCCGATCACGTCCGTGCCATGGAGCGTGACCACCACCCGCGGCCGAACGCGCGCCATCTGCGCGCCCAGCAGCGCCGCAATGGCGTTTGGCAGCGCGTAGTGGGCGTGCACCACGTTGGCCTGCACCGCGTCCACGGCGTCGGCGATGGCCCCAGCGAGGGCCACCGTGGAGGGCACAGTGCCGAACACCGGATAGTCCGGCGCCCGCACCGTTCGGTGCGTCACCGCACGCAAGCGTGGCGGGCGCTGCGCGCTGACGAGCTCCACGCGCGCGCCCTCGGCGAGGAGCGCTTCGCCAAGCTCGGACGCCACCACCGCCGAGCCGCCAAAGGACGGCGGGCACGCGAGAACGACGCCGAGCTCGCGGCCGCTCACCTACTGGGCCGCGACGGGGACCGGAACGCTGGTCTCGGCCCAGCGAAGAAAGAGTCCGCCATCGTCGGCAAAGGTCATCTCCTCGGTGGCCGCGTGCGCCGCGGGCGTCACCGTCACGCGCGCCGCATCGCGGCTCTCGTCGTAGCGGCTCGCGCCCCACTGCTCCGCGTCGCGGTTGAGGATGAGCGTCCATTCGCTCTCGCCCGGAATCGAAAAGAGCGCGTAGGTGCCGGCATCAACAGCCGTCTCACCGAAGGTCGCCGGCGCCGAGAAGGTGATCGTCGTCGCTTCGTTCGCGCCCGTTCGCCAGACGCTGTCAAAGGGAACGAGCCCCCCGAAGATCGTGCGCCCGTTTACGTTCGGCCGGCCGTAGCGAACCGTGACCGTGAGCCCGCCCATCGTCGCCACGGTTTCGCCGTTCTTACTCGCCCGCTCCGCGTCGTCGCCGCGCTCCGGAATGCCGCCCACGGCCGGCGCCGTCTCCTCGGTGGTCGTCGACGAACCCGTCGCTTCCGTGGCGGGCTCCGGCGCGCTCTCGCCGTTTCCGCTGCCGCCGCACGCCACCAGCGCAAGGGCCATCGCCCCGGCCGTCGTCATCTTCTTCATCATCATCGCAAGCTCCACTCCGGTCCACTGCGCCGCCGTCTAGCCGCGCACGCGGATTGTGGGGCGTTTCTGACAAATAGCGAGCACCTTTTTCTAGGAAAAATCCACCCTGCGCCCCTTGAGCCTCCGCCGAACGCTGCTAGCGTCCCGCCAATCACGGGGTGTAACTCAGCCTGGTAGAGTGCTTGCTTTGGGAGCATGAAGTCGTGAGTTCGAATCTCGCCGCCCCGACCGATGACTAGCTCAATGAATTTCGCCCGTTACGCCTGGTGCGTAGCGGGCGATTTTATTTGTTCGCGGGGCCGTCCCTAGATCCGCTTCCTGCCTCTCGGCAATTTGGACCTTCGTCACTGTTGATTCTGTCGGGGCGTTTGAGGTGTCGGGTTTCACAGCCAAGCGGGTGCGCGTGCAGGTCTGAATCATGCGTCTCCTTGGCCGACCGTCGCGCGAGTCTGTTAGCGCGGTTAGTGCCTAAGAACGCTGGCGTCTGGGAGGCGTTGCTGGCCGCAGGTCGTGGACGTTCGATGGCTCGAGTGTTAGGCCAAACGTGTGAAGCGCGCGTTCGCTGTGGTTAGCATCGTCTTGTGCTGCGCGTTCGCTCACGCGGCCTGTTCGCGGATGGACATACGAAGCGCTTCTGGCGCGCTCGTTGCGCGCGTCGATACGGACGGCGCCATTCGCAGCATGCACGGCGCGCTGCTCGCGCGCTTCACGGACGACGGCACGCTTCGCAGCGCGGCTGGCGCCTCCCTGGGCTCGGTGCGGGGCGGCGACGTCCGTGAGCCGGGGGGGGCGCTTGCTGGCGAGGGTGGGGGATACGGGGGACGTTCGTGAACCTCACGGAGCGCTCCGCACCAGGCTGGACGGCTGCACCGTCCGAAACCCTTCCGGGGCGTTCGTTCTTCGCTTTGCCGGTTGTTCTACCGAAGACCGCTCAGTGATCGCGGCGTACATGATGTTCTTGCATCGGTAGCGTGTTCAGCGGCTCATCCTGAATCGAAAACGTGGGGCAAGGGCACAGGCACGGGCAAGGGAACAGGCCGCTTTTTTAGCGGCCTGTTAGGCTCGCGCGATGTCTCCCGGTCGGCGTGGAGCGCTGATTGCTGGCGCGATTCTCCTTTGCATCGTCGAGGGGTGTCCGCTGGTGCCGAATATTCGGGCGCATCATTTGGAGCGCCCGATCGGTCAGCGCGAGCTCGCGCGCTGGGGTGAGCGTTTGCGCGGCATCGGGTTCGACGTTTCGAACGACGGGCTGAAGGCGCAGACGCTTGCCTTCAGCGAGTCGGCGCGGGAGCGGCACGCGGCGCTTCTCGCGCCCGTTCGCCCCGTCTTTGAGTTTCTGCAAATCCATCAGAAGTGGGCGCTCTTTCCCATCGCCGATCCTTCGCCGTGGTGGATGCACGTGGAGGGGCGTCAGGCCGACGGTACGTGGCGTTTGCTCTATCGCCCCCTGGGCGATGAAGCGGAGCTTTCCGAGTCGCTGGTTGCGCGACTCGAGTACCGGCGCGTTCGCGCCCACTGGAATCCCGGCACGAGCGGACCGCGGCCGGACTATGAGCGCTTCGTCGACTGGCTTGCGCGCCGCGTCTTTGACGACGTGAGCGACGTCAACGCCGTGCGCGTTCGCTACCTGCGCTTCGGCGTTCGGCGACTGGACGGCACGCGCGACGAAGCCACCAGCTGGCACTTCGATTCGGTGCGCGAGCGATGAAGCGTCGCTGGCAAAGCTGGGTGCAGCTGATGGACGAGCGCGAGTCGCCGCTTCGTCTTGCGCAGGTTCGCATTGCGCTGGGCGTCGTGATGATCGTCGACTTCTTCTGGGTGGTCCGCTACGGGCTCATCGACGTGATCTGGGCGCCGCCCGAAGGCGGCGGTCTGGGTCTCTTGGCCTCCAGCGAGTCGCCGCCCTGGGCGTACGCCCTTGGGCATCAAACGATCTTTTGGCTCGCGGCAGTCTCGAGCGTCACGTTTACCCTTGGTCTCTTCACGCGCCTCAGCACGGGCGTGCTGCTCGTGAGCTA
>JBCCRV010000043.1:0-19148 GCA_039201085.1 Myxococcota bacterium
GACGACGGGAAGAAGAGGAGCGGCGGCGCGCGGAAGAGGGCGGCGGCGGTTTGCATCCCGCCATCGCCTTCAGCGTTGGCGGCGCGGCCCTGGTTGCCGGCGGCCTCATCATTTGGTCCGGGCTCGATGCGTCGAGCAAGAATGACGACTATGAAGAGTTTGCGACCTCTCCCGGGGCGACCCTCGAGCAGGCCGAGCAGCTCTTTGACGACACCCGTTCGGCGGAGCGCCGCACGAACGCCCTTATCGGGGTAGCCGCGGGCCTCGGCGTGGCTTCCGCTGTACTCTTTATTTTTACGGACTTTGGCGGCGATGAAGACGACACGGCCGTCAGCGTTGGCCCAACGCAAGGAGGCCTTGCGATGAGCGTTGGAGGTACTTTTCGATGAAACGTCACTTGCTTATTGGCTTGATCCTCGTGGCCGGCATTGGGACCGGGTGCAGCCTCGCCGACGAATCGCTGCTCGATCCGCTGCGTGACGCGGGGACGGCGGAAGCGGAAGTCACCGTGGAAACGGGCGCCGATGAAGGCGTGGTAGGCGACCCGCGGGTGCTCGATGTGTGCCGCCCGGACACTGGGGACGTCGTGCCCGTCACCGTCACGCAGGAGCGCATCGTCGTCGACACGCGGAGCTTTACGAACACGCTGGACGAATCGCGCGGCATCGACCCGAGCTGCGACCTCACCGCCGCCGGGCCGGACGCCTTCCTTCCCTTCGAGGCCGTCGAGGGTCAGCTCTGGCACTTCCATCTAACCGCCCGGCTCGGCGACACTCCGACCCGCGCCGACGCGACCCCCTCGCTCTACGTCGTGGGCCCGGCGTGCGACCTGCGCTCGCAGCCGGTGCTCTGCGATTCGACGTCGAACAACTGCCAGGGCAGCGGTGATGAGCATTTTGCGTTTCGCGCACCCTTTGGCGGCATCTTTCGCCTCGTCGTCGACGACGACCTCGCCGACGGCACCGTCTACGAGCTGAACGCCTACCTCGTTTCCTGCGGTGATTCGGAGAAGACCCACGGCGAGGCCTGCGATCCGACAGCGCCCGACGGCCAGTTCGCCTGCTCGGAAGACTGCCACGTGGTGTTCGACGAGAACGGTGCGGGTCCTTCGACGACGATTCCCGCCTTCAGCACGACGCGCCCCGAGTCGGTGATCGTGTCCCCCTCCACGCCGGGAACGGCCGTTGAAATGACCGTGCCCCTGGGCGCTGCAACGGCTGAGCTCGGCACAGAGTGCTCGGCGCCCGCCGTCATGGCCGTGGACCTCCGGGCGCCGGCAGGCACGACGCCAGACACGCTGATTGTGCGCAACGACGACTGTGAGAATAACGGCCCGGACGAGGCCACCGACGAGTACATCATGCAGCTCTTCGACGAGAGCGGTACGCTCGCGGGCGGGATCCTAACGGACGATTTCTTCGGCCGTTCGTGCCAGCGCATCGAGTTCACGCCCGAGCGTGCGGCCGGCGACCTGCTCCGCTACTTCGTGGAGATTCGCCCGACGCGGCCTGACGCGGCGCAGAGTCCCACCATCGTCTTCACGATCGCGCCATAGCCGTGGGTCGATACCTCCTCCGCCGTGTTTCGCTCCTTCTTCTATCGACGGGCCTCTGGGCGTCGATGGGGAGCGAAGCTTTCGCCCATCCGTTCTTCGCGTCGCGCGTTCCAAACCAGGCGATGGCAAACAACGATGCGGGTCAGTCCCAACCCTGCATCACGTGCCACAACAACCCCAACGGCGGTGCCGGCTGCGTGGGCACGGACCTCGCGTCGACCGAACCGCCGTGCTTGAACGCTTTTGGTCTCGCCTTTCGCGCCAACGGTACGGTCTGGAGCAACGCCCTGGCGGAGCTTGATTCGGACGGCGACGGGTTCACGAACGGCCAGGAGCTGCAGGACCCAACGGGCACTTGGGTGTTCCCGCAAACGACCCCTGGCACGTCGGACTACGTCACCGAGCCAGGCTCCGCCGAGAGCACGCCAGGCCTCGTGGACGGCGACGGCGACGGCTACTGCTGGTTCGGCCAGGACCTTGATGAAAACGGCGACTGCCTGGGCGAAGAGGAAAACAACGGCCAGTTCGACTGCGACGACGAGCGACGTGCCGTGCACTCGGAAGCCGCCGAAGACTGCACCTCCGAAGGCGACGGCGACTGCGACGGTCTCGTCACCCGAGACGACCCCGATTGCGCCGACGTGGTCGATGGCGATGGCGACGGATTTTGCCCGATCGGCCAAGACTTCAACGGCGATGGCGACTGCATCGACCGAAACGAAGCGAGCGATGCGGTGGACTGCAACGACACCGATCCCACCAGCTTTCCCGGCGCCAACGAAAACTGCGTGATCGCGTCGGACAACGACTGCGACGGCCTCGCCGACATCGACGACCCGAACTGCATGGGCGGCGACCTCGACGGCGATGGGTTTTGCCCGCTCGGTGAAGACATCGATGGCGACGGCCTCTGCGAAGGCGCCGGCGAAATCTGCGAACCCTCGGACATCGAAGCCGGCGAGTGCGACCGCCACGACTGCAACGAGACAAGCTCTGCCGTGAACTCGTCCCAGCCCGAAGACTGCTTCGACGGGCTGGATACGAACTGCGACGGCCTTCCGGACCGGCTCGAGCCGAGCTGCATCGACCAGTTCGACCGCGACGGCGACGGCCACTGCGGCGCGGGCATCGACCGCAACCGAGACGGCGACTGCATCGACGAAAACGAAGACGAAGGTCCCTTCGACTGCGATGAAGGGAATCCGCTCGCCAGCCCCTCGATCCCGGAGATCTGCACGGACCCGAGCGACAACGACTGCGACGGAAACGCCGCACTGACGGACGACGACTGCCGTGGATTCCTCGACCTCGACGGTGACGGCTGGTGTTTCGTGGGCCTCGACCGCGTAAACGACGCCGGCCAGATGATTCCAGACGGCGACTGCGCCGACGAGGGCGAGCAGGATGGCGGTTCGGACTGCAACGACGACTGCGAAAGCGGCGATTGCATGATGTCGCAGGCGTTTTTCACGAACCCCCTCGAGTTCGAAGGGCCGCTGGACGAAGACGGCAATCCCATCGCCCCCAACGAGCCTGGACCCGACGGCACCGTGGCGCCCATTTGCACGTCGGGCGAGGACCCGCGCTGCGCAAGTTGCCTGGACGGGTTCGACAACAACTGCGACGGCTCGGCTGACGGTCGCCACCCTTCCTGTTCGTACTTCCTCGACGCGGACGGCGACGGTTTCTGCCTGTACGGCGAAGACATGAACAGCGACGGCGATTGCGACGACACGGGCGAGCAATACGGTGAAGGCGTTCAAGGCGATCTAATCAACGACGACCCCAACATTTACCCTGGCGCGCCCGAGAACTGCGCCGACTTCCGCGACAACGACCAGAACGGCGCCGCCGACCTGGGGTTCTGTTGCCGCGACGATGTTCCCGCCCCGCCAGAAGGAGGCGAAGCACCCTGCGTCCCCGATCTCTTCGCCGACCTGGCCACGTGCGCTCGAAGCGTGCCGGCAGACGAGCAGTGCGTACGCGACGTTGACGTCGATGGCGACGGATACTGTCCCGTTGGCCAGGACATCAACGGCGATGGCGATTGCCTCGACAACGAGCTGGGCGAAAACCGGCGCATCAGCGACTGCGACGACAACGACCCCGAACGAAACCCGGGCGCGGCGGAGATTTGCAGCAACCTAAACCTCGACGACGACTGCGACGGCGAATACGACCTGCGTGATTCGGACTGCGATGCGCTTCGCGACCGCGATGGCGATGGCTACTGCGAAATGGGCGTCGACCTAAACCGCAACGGCGATTGCGTCGGGGCCGGTGAAGACCGTGAACCCTTTGACTGCGACGACAGCGAGCCGCTCGCTCGCCCGCTCCTCGTAGAGGTCTGCGACGACGGTTTCGACAACGACTGCGACGGCGCCATCGACGTACGAGACACGCAGTGCATGTGCGCCGACGATTCGCTGTGCGACGACGGCGACCCGTGCACCTTCGATCGCTGCGGCCCGGGCGGACAGGGCTGCGTATACGAGCCCGATCCGCTCTGCGGCGCGGGCGGCGACGCCGGCACCTCGGACGGCGGCGGCATGATGGAGGACGGCGACGGGGGCTGCGGCTGCCGCGTTGGACCGGGCGCGCCAGGCGGCGCCTCTCCCGCATGGCTGTTCGCGCTCCTCGGCCTTGTCGCGTGGCGACGGCGACGGTAGCGCGCTTCGCGGGCGTGTGTGCGCGCCCGCGAAGCGAGCGGCGCTGTTGAGGCAGAACGGCTTAGTGAGCTTCGCTCCAGCTCGCGCCAACGCCCACGTCGACGACGAGCGGCACGCGAAGGGGGTACGCATGCTCCATTTCATGCTTCACCAGGCTAACGAGTGCGTCCGTTTCCGACGGCGGCGTTTCGAACACGAGCTCGTCGTGAATCTGTAGTAGCATGCACGCTTCCATCGACTGGAGGCGGGCGTCGATGCGAATCATTGCCAGCTTGCAGAGGTCGGCGCCGCTGCCCTGAATGGGCGTATTGGTGGCGATGCGTTCGCCGTAGCCGCGGTCGCTGAAGTTGTTGGACTGAAGCTCGGGAATGTAGCGGCGACGGCCGAGAATCGTCTCGACGAAGCCATCGTCGTAGGCGCGCTTCACCGTGTCGTCGAGCCAGCGGCGCACGCCGGAGAAGGCGGCAAAATAGCGTTCGATGGTGGCCTTGGCCTCGGCCCTCGGAATGCCCAGCGATTGGCCCAGCGCCGTTGCGCCCTGTCCATAGATCGTCGCGAAGTTGATGGTCTTGCCAACGTTTCGCTGAGCCGGCGTCACCTCGGCTTCGGTGATGCTGTAGATCGCTGCAGCCGTCCGCCGATGAATGTCGTCCCCGCGCTGGTAGGCCTCCACGAGCGCGGCGTCACCGGTCATGTGGGCCAGGATGCGGAGCTCGATCTGCGACCAGTCCGCCGACACCATGTTCCAACCCTCACGGGGCAGGAACGCTTCGCGAATGCGTTTGCCGTCGCCGGTGCGAATCGGCGTACGCTGAATGTCCGGATTCGTCGTGATGAGCCGCCCGGACGCGCCCGCCGTTTGCTGAAAGGTGCAGCGAACACGCCCGTCTTCGCCGGCCGCCTCACGCAGCACGCGCGTGTAGGTGTTGATCAGTTTTGCGAGGGCGCGCCAGTCGATGACCCGCTGGGCGATAGGATGTTCGTTCGCAAGCCTCTCGAGCACGTCGGCGGCCGTCGAATAGCCGGTCTTCGTGCGTTTGATGACGGGAAGGCCAAGCTCGTCAAACAGCACCTGGCCGAGCTGTTTGGTCGAGCCGAGATTGAAGCTTCGCCCCGCCAGCTCAGCGACCTCCGCTTCGATCTCCGCTTTGCGCGCTTCAAACTCGCCGGCCAGCGAATCGAGCCGATGCACGTCCACGATGACGCCGCTCAGCTGCATGCGCGCAAGCACCTCCGCCATCGGCAAGCTCACGTCCTGAAGGTTCGTCTCCTGCCCTTCGTCCGCCAAAGCGGATTCGATAAGCGGCCAGCACTCGGCGAGGGCGGCAACGAGTTCACCGGCGTGCGCAGCAACGTCTACGCTATCGAGTTCGGCGAGCAACCTTCGCTTCTTGCCGCTGCCGACCAGCGACTTGAGCTCAGGCAGGGTGCGATGAAGCCACGCACGGCAAAGCTGATCGAGCCGGTGGGGAATGTCGCGGGTCGGGTCGATGAGAAAGGACGCCAGCCGTGAGTCGCCCACGAGGCCATGAAGCCTTCGCCCCTCGCGCAGCACAAAGCAGTGCAGGTCCCGTACGTCGTGGCCCACCTTTGGGGCTTCGCTCTCGCACCAGTCCAAAAACCAGCCGCGCGCTCCGCTGTCCGAAAGCGGCAGGTACGCCACCTTCGATGGATCGGGTCCAGACAGCGCCGCCCCCACGAGCGTTCCGTCTATCGGTGCACCGTCGTAGATCGGCAACACGGCCACTGGAGCCGCAGCCGCGCCGACAAAGTTCGCGGCGCCGGCGATATCCACGACATGCACTTCGCGTGCGTCCGCGGCGGCCGCCGCATCGTCGCCACTGAGCAGCGAGTAGAACTCGAGCTCCCGGTACAGGGCGTCGATGGGCGCATTCGCGGCCGGCTCCAGGGCCAAGTCATCGACGCCGAGCTCCAGGGGCACGGCACAGTCGATGGTCACGAGCTCCTTCGAGAGGCGTCCGGCGTCGGCAAATTCGATTAGACGCTCTCGCTGCTTGCCCTTGAGCTCGTCCGCCGCCGCCAGCACGCCCTCGAGATCACCGTAGGTCGCCAGGAGCTTCTTCGCCGTCTTCGGGCCAATGCCGCGAATGCCAGGCACGTTGTCGGCGGTGTCGCCGACGAGGGCGAGGTAGTCGGTGAAGCGAGCTGGCGTGACCCCCCACTTCTTGCGCACGAGCTCTGCGTCGTAGGTGACGTCCTTCACCGTGTCGACCATGCGCACGTCATCGTCGATCAACTGCACGAAGTCCTTGTCGCCGCTGATGATGAAGACCTCATGGCCGGCCTCGCGCCCAGCCTTCGTGAGCGTGCCGATCACGTCGTCCGCTTCGTAGCCTGGTACGCTCATGAGCGGGTAGCCGTGGGCTTCTACGATGCGATGGATCCAGGGGATCTGCACGCGCATCTCGCCGCGCATGGGCGGGCGCTGGGCTTTGTACTCGCTGAAGCGATCGTCCCGAAAGGTGCGCCCGGGCGCGTCGAAGATCACCGCGCCGAAGTCCGGCGTTTTTCCCGCAAGCAGCTTTCGAAACATGAGGGCGAAGCCATAGGACGCATTCGTGGGCGTTCCATCGCTCGTCGAAAAGGAGCTCGGAATCGCAAAGAAGGCTCGGTAGATGAGCGCCGTACCGTCGACCAATACGAGTCGCTTCTTCGCCATGGCGGGAAGGCTATCGCCAAGGCGTGTCGGCGTCACGCTGGAGGGCCGGAACGACGGACGCGAGGGGTCACGCAGCCTTCAAGGGTAGCTTCGGGTGCGCGGGGAGGGCTCACGCCCTCGGGGGAAGCCACGCGTACGACGCGCCGTGCGTTCGTACCCGATGTGCCCTAAGCTCCCGCCGTGAAGTCCGAAACCCCGCTTCCGCGCGCGGCCAGCGCGCCACCGGACGGTCCCGTCACCGTTTCGACGGGGGGTTCCGCCACCGGCACGGACGACCTCCTCCGCTCGGTCGCGGCAGCGCAAGATCAGCCACCAGAGAGTTCGGGCCCGCTCGCTTCTGGAGGGATGGGCGTCATCGACGTGATTCACGACCCGGTCCTGCGTCGACGCTCGGCCCGAAAGCGTGTTCATCCACATCTTCAGGACGACACGGAAACGCTTCGGCGTTTCGTGCGAGAGGCGCAGGTCACGGGTCAACTCGACCACCCGAACATCGTGCCGGTTCGCCAGCTTGCGGTCGACGATCAGGGTCAGCTCTACTTCACGATGAAGCTCGTGGGTGGGCGCACGCTCTCGGAGATCCTGCGCGGCCTGCCCCACCCGTTGGAGCACAACGACCTCTTCGAGGTGCTCGACGTGGTCGTGAAGGTCTGCGACGCCCTCGCCTTCGCCCATAGCCGCGGTGTCATTCACTGCGACATCAAACCCGCCAACATCATGGTCGGTGAGTTCGGAGAGGTGTACCTCATGGACTGGGGCGTCGCGATCGTGCGTTCCGAACGGCTCGGCGCCGCCGAGGTGCTGCCCCGAAGCGAAGGCGAAGAATCGCCGACGCTCGCAGGAACGCCTACACACATGGCGCCGGAGCAAGCGCGCGGGCATACGGACGCCATCGACGAACGCTCCGACGTATTCGCCGTCGGCGCGCTGATCTATCAGGCACTGACCCGACGTTCGCCCTTCTATGGCGATACATTTTGGGCATCCGTACTCCGCGCTCAGATGGGCGCCTACACACCGATCGACGAAATGGTGGGTACGGGGAGGGTGCCGCGCTCCCTCGTAGCGCTTGTCGATCGTGCCATGGCCCACGAGCAGCATGAGCGCTTTCAGGATGTACGCGCCCTCAAAGAGGCGATCCTGCAGTTCGTTCGCGGCGGTGCACCCTTTCCCAGTCGGCCGTTTCGTGCCGGCGACGCGATCGTGTCCGAGGGCGAAATGGGCAACAAGGCCTACCGCATTCGCTCGGGCACGTGCGTGGTCACCAAGGGGGACACGCTTATTCGCCGCATGGAGGCCGGTGAAGTGTTTGGCGAGATGGCCATCCTGAGCCCAGGCCCGCGAACGGCCACGGTGTGCGCCGAAACGGACGTGGTATGCGAAGTTCTGACGGCGGAAGTCTTCGAGCGCGAGCTCGACGCGATGAAGCCGTGGATGAGCGCATTTGTGCGCACCCTCGCGGACCGCTTTCGCGAATCCGGTCGCTAGACCGGAAAAGTCACCATCCGACGCGCCCTCGCACATTTCCTGAACATCACTTCCGCTCATCGCTAAAATACAGTGTGCATTCGTCGCTGTTTGCGAAAGCGCGATTCCAGGACTTGCACGTTCATCGCGCCGGCTGGTGACTTTCCGGGCTATGTAGTTACTTCGCACCGGCCCCGCGAACCCGCGACCGGTCGATGAGCGTTGCGCGAACGGCCGAGGGCATGGCTACGACGAACGTTGCGTTCGTCTTGTGCCTTCCGCTATCACTCACGCTGACGCGGTAGGACTGACGAAGAAGGAAGACTCCGAATGAAGCTACTCGAGAGCAAGGTCGCAATCGTCACAGGTGCCTCGCAGGGCATCGGCGCCGCGATTGCTAGGCAGTTTTCTCACGCGGGCGCGTCCGTTGTGGTGAACTACTTTCAGTCCGAGTCGGCGGCCCACCGCCTCGTCGAAGAGCTGCGAAAAGGCGGCGGAAAAGCCCTGGCCGTCCGTGCCGACGTTCGACAGAAAGCGGATGTCGACGCCATGGTTGGCAAAACCGTCGAGACCTTCGGCGGCGTTGACGTGCTCGTCAACAACGCCCTGCACAACTACCGTTTCGATCCCGCGGCCAACCCTTCCTTCGAGGCGATGACCTGGCCGCTCTTCCAGGAACAGGTGGACGGAACGGTGGCGGCCGCCGTGCACGCGATACAGGCGTGCGTTCCGCACTTTCGTTCACGCGGCGGCGGAAGCATCGTCAACATACTCACCAACCTCATCGTGAACCCCGTCGTGCAGTACCACGCCTATACGACGGCCAAGTCGGCCATGATCGGCCTTTCGCGAAACCTCGCGAGCGAGCTTGGCCCCGACGGTATTCGCGTGAACATGGTAGCCGGTGGGCTCATCATGACGACCCGAGCAAGCGAACCGACGACGGAAGACGTTCAGTCCATCGTGAGAGCCAGCACGCCGCTACGGCGTCTTGGCAATCCGCAAGACCTCGCCGACGCCGTGCTGGCGCTGGCAAGCGACCTGAATCGTTTCACCACCGGTCAGTTTATCGCCGTCGACGGCGGCCTCACGATGCCATAGCTCGACCGTTACGGTCGGGACCGACGTGTGTTCGCTATCGGTGGGCGCGTCGAAATGCCCGTTCGAGGGCCGGGCATGGCGCAGGTACGAAGGCGTCCTCGACAGCGCTTCGAAACACGCCAGACGATTCGCGGAGCAGCACGCAATAGGCGCGGTCGGGGTCGAGCGCGTGGCGCGACACGCCCCCTGCGAGCCGCCGGATCAGCGGTGAACGGCGCGTCCCCGTCGACCGATAGCGACTCATCGCGCGTTCTGTGGCCGATCGATGGTGCTCCGCGTCGAAGGCGGAGGGCAGCGCCGACGGGTTCGGGCGCGCATCGATGAGCACGCGAACATCGCGCAGCGCCGTAAACCGTCGGTTGGCGGTCGCACGCGCCTCGACCAGAAGCTGAGCGTCAGCGGAGGCCGCGGCAGCGTCTACGTCACGCACGTGAAACATCGACGCGGCCGCTGAGCCGGCGAGGAATAGCGTAGGAACCACCAGGAGTGGGCGAAGCACCCGGCACCACGCTCGCTGCGTGCGCCGCGCCGCACGTGGGCTCATTCGACGTCGGCCATAACGCCCGGCGAGGGGCCTTCGATCGTTGGATAGCCCTCGTTGTGCCAATGCAGAACGCCTTCATCGAGCACCGCCGTATTCGTGAACCCTTGCTCGCGCAGGTAGTCCATCACACGCCCGGAAGCGGCGTGCGGACAGGCGCAGTAGGCGACGATCCAGGTTCCATCGCGCGGCAGACGTTCCGCCACATCGGCCACGTCGTAGTACGGCGCAGGAATGGCGCCGACGACGTGAAAGCGCACATAGTCCGAGGGCGGACGGGCGTCCAAGAAGATGATGCGCGAGCCGGCAGCGAGCGCGCGATCGACGGCTTCGCTTGGTACATAGCGTCCCTCACGAAGGGGCGGAAACTCTGCGGGAGGACCGTCAGGGTTGAGCACGACTTCGGGCAGCTCGTCAGGAACGATCGTTTCCGCCTCCGATTCCTCCTCCGGCTGCCAGCTGCGAATCAGGGCGACCAAGTCCGCGATGGTGGCGGCAGATAGCTCGCCCTCAAAGGCAGGCATCGGTGTACCGCGCCGGCCGTGCAGGATCGCGTATTCGATTTGCGCATCCGAGGCGGTCTCGAGAAAGACGCGGTTGCTCAGACTGATGGCGCTGCCCCCCCCACCGCGGGCGCCGTGACAGCTCGCACAATCACGGGAGAAGGCGGCCTGACCGCGCACCGCGTCGCCCAGGGCTACGGGATCACTCACGTCGGCGCTCGGCTCCTCCTGCCACGCGCGAATGTAGTTCACGAGCGCATCGATCTCTTCGTCTTCGAGGGGACCGCCGGCGCGCTTCGCATAGGCCGCCATGGCCGTTCCGGGATGACCCAGAGCGATGTTCACACGCAGAAACTCATCGCTGACGCTCACCAAGAAATCCTGGTTCGCGAGCGCGTTCGCATCATCGGCCGCGTAACCCTCGCCGGCGTCGCCATGACAAAGCCCGCAGTACGTGCGGTAGAGACGCGCGCCAGACGCCAACTCCTCGCCACGGGCGTCCGTGGGTCGGCTGCGCGTGCAGTGGGCCAACCCAAGGCCTAGACCGGCGAAGCCGGCGAGCGAAAGGGCAGCCACCGCGTAGGAGCGGGCTCGCGTCACGGCGCACGCTCCTGAATGCGGAACTCGACGCGGCGGTTGGCGGCCCGGGCCTCCTCCGTCACGTCGCGAACGAGCGGCACCGTCTCGCCGTAGCCGCGCGCACGAAGGCGTCCGGCGTCAATGCCGTTTTCGACGAGCCAGCGCTTCACCGATTCGGCGCGCCGCTGCGAAAGGTCCGCGTTGTATTCGTGCGTGCCCTGGTCGTCCGTGTGGCCCTGAATCTCCACCGTGCGAATCTCTGGATGGTCACGAAGGGCGTTTCGAATCTGGGTCATCAGGCCAAAGGACGCTTCAAGGATCTCGTCCGAGTCGAGGGCGAACTGAATCTGCTCCAGAATGACGACTTCTTCCTCTTCGACGCTGACGAGGTTGCGCGCGACGCGGCACTCAACCTGAACATCGCCGCCCTCATCCGCGATGGTACCTTCGCAGCCCGTCGACTCATGGCCGTCGGCTTCGATGAACATGCGCACCGTGCCTGGCTCGAAGCGGTACGTCGTGAAGCTGCCTTCGTCTGAACCGAGAATCGCCGTGCGTACTGGATCGATGAAGCGCACGCGGGCGCCGGGCACGGGCGACCCGGAGTCCGTTTCAAGCACACGGCCCAGGATACGGCCGCCGGGCGGCGGGTCGGGAATGACTTCGACGGGCACCTCGACTTCGCGAAGGATTGGGTCGGGAACCTGCGGAGCGCGCGCGTCGTGCGCATAGGCGATGCCTAGCCAGATCTTCCATGGCGCCGTCGCCGTGAGCTCACGCACCGAGTCGCTTCCGCCGCGGCCCGTCAAACCCACGTCGAGATTGAGAAAGGTCTGCAAACCGCGAACGGGCGGTAGAAAACGCGCGCCAAAACTGAGCGTCTGCGGAAACGAGGAGAAGCCCGCCTCGTCGAGGCAGCCGTCTTCGCCCGGCGCCGGCGTCGAGCCGCCGGGCTCTCCGGGAAGAAAGGGGCACACGTAGTCTTGCCGGTTAACCGGCACCGCGAGGTTGTATTCGACGATTGGACTGAGCTGCATGTCATCGCCGATCTCAATCGGCGCTTCAAAGCCGATCCCGATCTCGAAGAAGTCTGTTCGGTCGATCGACAGGGCGTTCCGTTCAGCCCGCGTGATCAGGTGCCGCGTCTCTTCCTCTCGCGGTGCCGGGTCGACGAGGCGTTCAAAGCGTCGATCCTCGTCCGCAGCGATGAGCTCTTCGGAGCGATCGAAGGTGTAAGCGGCACTAAAGCGCGCGATAAAGGGAAGGGGATCCTCACGGCCGCGAAGATCGACGGTGGCGTTCGCCCGAAGGCGTGCGCCCACGCCGTCGAAGGCGGGGCCGAGGCCCGTCCCTGTGGGGAGCAGGAACGCAAAATCGCCGCCGAGGCTGAAGGTGTCGCTCAGCGGTACGCCGACCTTGGCGCCCAATTCAACGTCGCCCAAAACGATGAGCAAGTTTGGAAAGTCACTCGTGTTCGACGTGGCATAGCTCGCCAGGGCGCCATAGAGCTCGACGTACTTGTGCACAGCCCAACTGAGGCTGAGCGCGCCGCCCACGCGACTGTGTGAATCGCCTTCGAAGAGAAAGCCGTCCTTCGCAAAAAACTCGAAGGCGAGCTGCACGCGAAAGGTGCCGGCGGGCGCGCCGAGCGCGTGGGGCACGTGAAAGCCGCCGGTCGTTCCCATGAACGTGTTTCCAAGACGAAAGCGGTGCCGGTCCGACGGGAACTCGCGCGGGTCGGGCTCGTCTTCTTCGGCCTCTTCTCGTGCGCCAGCATCTTCTTCGGCCGCGCCAGTATCTGCTCCGGCCGCTTCTTCGGGTTCCGCTTCCTGGGCGCTGGCATCGGCCGCTTCACCAGCGGCGGCTTCGTCCGGTTCGGCAGACGCTCGTTCGTCCACTTCGGGCTCGTCCTCGAAGCCATCGCCAAAACCGTCATCATCAAAGCCGTTCGACGGCTCGGCCGGGGCGTCGCCGAACTCGTCGTCGAATTCGTCGTCGAATTGGGCCTGGGCCGTTAGGCTAAAGCTAAGCGCGAGGCATGCCGCGATGCGGAGCATCATGGGCGAAATGTAGAGCACATCGCCCCACAGCGCATGTGGTCTTAGGTCGGGCGCCAAACCATCAGCACAAGGGTCATGAGCAATCCCAAAGCCGCCAGCGGTCGCGCCACAGGGCCGCGCCGCTCCTCCTTGCCGGCGAGGTATAATAGCGCCTGAAGGCTTACCATCGACGACACGAGGGCGCCCAAGATCCACGCCGAGAGCACCGAGTGGCGTTGCGTGGACACCAGCACAAAGCCCAACGCCCAGCTCAGACCAAAGCCCGGTGCCGCGACGGCGAAGGTGAAGCGGCGTCGCATGGCGAAGGGCAGCCCCGGCATGATCGCCGCTAGCGTACCCGCGAAGAAGACGAAGGCGCCGAGGAGCTTGAAGAAACGTAGCCAGAGCATGCGTGCAAAGGGCCGGGTTCAGGAAGCGCGGGAAACAGCACACACCTGAACCCACAAAATTAAAAGCGGCCCGCCACACGCTGGTGACCGCTACCGTTGCTCCCTTCCGGGCCTGGCGGGGTTCACGGGCCAGCGTTGGCAGACCATAAGTTCCGGCGGCTTACGCCACCGGCGGAGAGGGGGGGATTCGAACCCCCGGTACCGTTGCCGGCACACACGATTTCCAATCGTGCACCTTCGACCGCTCGGTCACCCCTCCAGGCAGCGATTGCTCGCTGCGCCGTTGTTCAAGATCAGAATGAAAAGATCAGTGCCCCAAACGGGTGCGGACAAGAAGGCCCGGCAGCTGCCGAACCTGGCGGAGAACGCGGGATTCGAACCCGCGGTACCCTTACGAGTACATTTGATTTCGAATCAAACGCCTTCGACCGCTCGGCCAGCTCTCCGCGGCGGAAACTAGCAAAGGCCCAAGACCTGTCAACGACCTTTTCGCCGCCGGCGAATCTCAGCGAAGAAGTCATGCAGCACTGCTGAACACGCGTCCGCCCGCACGCCGCTCACGATTTCAAAGCGGTGGTTGAGGCGCGGGTCCGAGCCGATGTTGAAGAGCGACTCGGTGCCACCGGCCTTCGGATCCAACGCGCCGTACACCACGCGCCGCACCCGAGCGGCCACCAGCATGCCCGCGCACATCGTGCAGGGTTCGAGGGTGACGAATACCTCGCAGTCGTCGAGGCGCCAACTGCGCAGCCGCGCCGCCGCCGCTCGCACCGCGATCAGCTCCGCATGCGCCGTGGGATCCTGCGCAGACTCGCGCAGGTTCATGCCCTCACCCACAACGACGCCCTCACGCACGACGATGGCGCCCACGGGCACTTCGCCGCGCGTCGCCGCCTCCCGCGCGAGCTCCAGTGCACGGTCCATCCAGCGTTCGTCGTCCGTATGTTCCACCGCTTCGTAGGGTGCGCTGCGTTCCCTACGGCGCCAATCGAAAAGCGAGAGAGTGCTAAGCTCGCGGCTGCGGGAAGACAGGGGTCGACGCTCGGACCCACACACGGACCGGGCGCGGCCACGCATACCTTGCCCGACCCAATTGCAAAAGGCCCTGGAAAATCCAGGGCCAAGTGCGTGGCGGACTCGAGAGGACTCGAACCTCTAACCCCCGGTTCCGTAGACCGGTGCTCTATCCAATTGAGCTACGAATCCAAATGCGGAGACGCGAACGTACCCGACTAAACGACTGCGTCAAGCACAGCCTGGCGGAGAGGGCGGGATTCGAACCCGCGGTACAGCTCAACACTGTACGATCGCTTAGCAAGCGATTGCCTTCGGCCACTCGGCCACCTCTCCCATAAGACCTATCAAAGAACGCCTAACGCGTAGGCGGGCCGAGTTGATAGCGGCCGCACCCGCGCCTGTCAACGCAAAGTGGGGCACGGGAAAGCGCCCCTATGCGCTCAGGCCTTTTCGTAGATGCCCATGATGTCGTCGAGGAGCGAGAGGGCCTCTTCGTGGGAGCGCTGGAAGGCGTTGCGGCCGACGATCGAGCCGTTCCCGCCGCCGGCGGCGATCGCGCGAATGTCGTCGAGAACCGCATCACGGCCCTTCGAGGCGCCGCCCGAGAAGATGACGATGCGCTTGCCCGCAAAACACGACTGCACGACGTGCTCGATGCGCTGCGTGAGCGTTTCGTGGGGAATGGTCTCGTAGTGCTTCTTGGCCGCTTCTTGCCAAACGACATCCGTGGGCGGCTTCACCTTCACGACGTGGGCGCCGAGCTGGCAGGCGATCTGCGCGCCGTAGGCGATCACGTCGACGGCGGTCTCCGCCTCCTTGGGCATTTTTCCGCGCGCGTAGGACCAGACGATGGTTGGTAAGCCAACGGAGCGGGCCTCCGCGATAAGGTCGCGCAGGTCCCGGTACATCTCGTTCCGATGTTCGCTGCCGGGATAGATCGTGTAGCCGATGGCGCTGCAGCCGAGGCGAAGGGCATCTTCGACGCCGCTCGTAAGCGCCGAATGGGGGCTGTCAGGACCGCCGAGTCCGTCGCTGTTGTTCACCTTCAGAACGAGCGGAATGCGGCCCGCGTACTCGGCGGCGACGGCTTCGATGAACCCAAGCGGGGCGGCGTAGGCACTGCAGCTGGACTCGACCGCTAGCTTCGCGTGGTAGGCGGGGTCATAGGTCGGGGGGTTGGGCTGGTAGGTGCGGGCCGGGCCATGTTCGAAGCCCTGGTCGACGGGCAGGATGACCAGCTTACCGGTGCCGGCGAGTCGACCGTGGGTGAGCATGCGCCGAAGCTGGCCCACCACGCCGGGGCCCTCGCTCGCGTAGTTCGCCAGGATCGCTTCAACCTTCGCACTCGTACCGTGTTCCATCCGAACCTCCAGGCCCGCTCCATAGCGCAGGGGCGCCACCGCACACAAGGGGAGTCGCGCGTCGGCCTCCGCTCGCCCACGGCGCGCCAGGCCGTAGGGAGAGCACGCACGCTGAACCGAGGCGTCGCGCGGGTTCGAGTGCGTTACGTTCCGAGGGAAGCGCATCGCTCAGATTCCGTCCACGCGTCACCGGATCAACGCACCGTTTTCATCGGCGCTCCAGCCGAGGCGTCCGCAGGACCGCCCGTGAAAGCGATTCGCCTCACGACGGAAGCCGGGCGGAAGGGACGCTCGCCCCCGACGAACGGTAGGCGTTAGCCTCCTTCGAGTTCGCCCTCGTCCGCTTCATCGAGCAGTCCTCGAATGCCGTTTCGATCGACCACACCCGACTCGCTGACGAGCTGACTCCAGCCGCAGATGCAGCGCCAAAGCCAGGTTCGCGCGGTTCCTTCCTTTAGGCGCTCCCCGCGTACCATTTCGCCACACCTTGGACAGATGCGGTCGCTGGTCGCGTGGGCAGCGTTCATCGGCGGCTCCTTCGCCTGGCGGAGAAGGAGGGATTCGAACCCCCGGGACCCTTACGGGTCCAACGGTTTTCAAAACCGCCGCCTTCGACCACTCGGCCACTCCTCCAAAGCATGGGTGAGGATTTACCACGACGGGCCAGCGGCGGCGAGCCGTTCCTGAGCCTCCTGGTGACTCGGCCGATCTTGTGTATGCTCCCCGACACCCGGCGTGTGGGAGCGCCGAACATGAAAGGGGACCCGCGTGGCGAACGATACGATTCCGAGTCGACTGATGGAGCAGGCGAAGACGCGACCGAATGCGGCCGCGTACCACGTGCGCGATGGAAGCGGCGTTTGGAAGGCAACCAGTTATTCCGAGTACGTGTCCCAGGTACGCCAAGCGGCGCGCGCGTTGATCGCGCTCGGTTTTGAGCCGGGCCAAACGACAACCATTCTTGGCTTCAACCGCCCCGAATGGCTCTTGCTCGACGTCGCCACGATGTGCGCCGGCGGCGCTCCCGCGGGCATCTACACGACTTGCTCACCGGAAGAGGTCGCGTACATCGTTCGCCACAGCGAATCGCCTCTGATCCTCGTCGAAAACGAAGACCAGTACAAGAAGGTGGAAGCCGAACGCGCGAACCTTCCAAACCTCAAACACGTCGTGGTGATGAAGGGCCCAAAGGTCGACGGCGCGATGAGCTGGGAAGAGTTCCTCGCGAAGGGCGACGAGGTCGACGACACGAAGATCGACGAGCGCATCGCCGGACTCGAACCGACGGGCTTGGCCACGCTTATCTACACGAGCGGCACGACCGGTCCGCCCAAGGGCGTCATGCTCTCGCACGAAAACCTCGCATGGACGGCGGGCGCAGCGGTGAAGATGGTCGACTTCACGGAAGCCGACTGCACGCTTAGCTACCTGCCGCTTTCCCACATCGCCGAGCAAATGTTCTCGATTCACGGTCCCGTCACGGCGGGCGCGTCCGTGTACTTCGCCGAGTCCATCGACAAGGTGCCAGACAACCTCAAGGAAGTGCAGCCCACGATCTTCTTCGGCGTGCCGCGCATCTGGGAAAAGTTCCACGCCGGCATTCACGGCAAGATGAAGCTCGCCACGGGCTTCAAAGCGAAGCTCGTCGCATGGGCGCAAAAGAAGGGCGCCGCGGCCACCGCAGCGCGCTCCCAGGGACGCCAGCCGGGCGGCCTTGGTTACGCCATCGCGAACAAGCTCGTTTTCAGCAAGCTGAAGCCCGCTGTGGGCCTCGGCCGCGCGCGCGTCTGCGTGAGCGGCGCGGCGCCGATCGCCCGGGAAGTGTTGGAGTTCTTCGCGGCCCTCGACATTCCCGTGATGGAAGTCTACGGCCAGTCCGAGGACTGCGGACCGACGAGCTTCAACCAGCCCAACAACTTTCGCTTTGGCACCGTCGGTCCCGCCGTTCCGGGCGTGGAGATTAAGATCGCCGACGATGAAGAGATTCTCGTTCGCGGCAAGAACGTGTTCCTTGGTTACTACAAGGACGAGGAGGCGACGAACGCCACCCTCATCGACGGATGGCTGCACTCTGGCGACCTGGGCGCCTTCGACGGCGAGTTCCTGAAGATCATCGGCCGAAAGAAAGAGATCATCATCACCGCCGGCGGCAAGAACGTGGCGCCGAAGAACATCGAGGCGGAGCTCAAGAACCACGAGCTCATCAACGAAGCGGTGGTGATCGGCGACCGCCGCAAGTACCTCACGGCGGTTCTGACGATCGATCCGGAAGCGGGCGAAGAGTGGGCCAACGCCAACAGCGAGGATGGGTCCAAGCTGCACGAGAGCGCGAAGCTTCGAGAGAACATTCAAGCCTGGGTCGACCAGATGAACGAGAAGTTCGCGCGCGTTGAGCAGATCAAGAAGTTCACGGTACTGCACCGCAACTTCACCGTCGAAGACGGCGAGCTCACGCCCACCCTCAAGGTGAAGCGCCGCAAGGTTAACGAGAGCTTCGGCAGCGAAATCGAAGCGATGTACACCTAGGAGCTTGATGGGCAGCGCGAACGCGACTGCGGAGTCCATGCGTCATCAAGCTCCTGGGGTATCGGTGAAGGTGAGCGCGCCGTCGCGGATGCGGCTTGTCGATCCTAGCCCGCACACTAACCCCAGTGTTCGCTTGCGTCTGTTCGGGGCATGCGGGAGGCACCGACGCGGCGTCATTCCTCCTCGGCGTGGCGCCGCCACGCGGTCGTCGTCTTTCCTTGCCTCGTCACCCCCATCCGCCCGCCTCGAACAGACGCAAGCGAACACTGGGGTTAGTAGCGAGCCGTGAGCAGGGAAGTGCTTTCACATGGCCGCCGCGTGATTGCGGCCATTGCGCTCATTGCGTGCTCGCTCGGCGTAGCCCGTGTGCATGCCCAGCATGCGCCCGCGCCCCCCGCTTCACCGGGGACGGGTGTCGAAGAAGCCATCCCGTCGGTACGCGACGGGCGCGCGGCGGAACCAGGTGCAAACGGTGCCGCGCCGAACGATGAAAGCGTGAACCACACCGGAGCTCGCGGCGGGACCGAGCGCTCCGACGCTTCGGTCGACGCGGACGCCGAAGCGACGGCGGCAACCGAAGCCGTTCCGTCGACGGCGCCGACGGCCGCCGATGCCATCGGCGACCTGCGCTCACGCTCCCGTCCTGTCGCCTTTTGGCAACGTGCTTTCTCCTTCGGCGGCATCTTCGTGCTGCTCTTCC
>JBCCRV010000044.1:0-19042 GCA_039201085.1 Myxococcota bacterium
CACGTCTTGAAAGGTGCGCGACTCGATTTCGTAGCGGTCGTTGCGATCGTTGTAACCGAACGCGTACATCTTCTGCTCCGCCACGAACTCCGGCGTGAGAAACTCTCCGACAAAGGTGACGTCCGTATAGAGCCGGCGCACTTCGAAGATCTTGTCGCGCCCGAGTCCCGTGCGCCGGTCCCAATGGCGCCGCGCGTCGTAGTCGTCGCACTCGTCCCAGTCCTTGCCGAACTGACCGCGGTTCCAGCGTTGTTCGATATGACGGTAGAGCTCGACGCCCAGCTTGTACGGGTTCAGTCGTCCGCCACTGGTCAACATGACGCCAGCGTTTCGCTCCGCGTAGTCCACGATCTCCGAGGAGTCGCAGACTTTCTCGGTCATCAGGCGCGAATGCCAATAGCTAGCCCATCCCTCGTTCATGATCTTCGTCTGCATCTGCGGCAAGAAGTAATACGCCTCCCGGCGCACCACCGCGAGCACGTCACGCTCCCAGCGATCGAGGGGCGCGTAGCGGATCAAGAACCCGAGCACGTCACGCTCGGGCGCACTCGGAAAGCGCGCCGCTTCCGCTTTTTCCCGTTCCATACGCGCACGTTCCGCCGCCACGAACTCATCCGGGTTGATGAAGGACTCCATGTAGTCCCGCTCGACGCGAAGGAGTCGAACCTCGTCGGTGGATGAGTCCGAATCATCGTCGTCCAAAGCGCCCCCCGCCCGCGGTTCGTCCGGTTCAAAGGGCTTTTGGGGATCGATCAAATTCTCAAGGCTAAGGCACGCGTCGAGAAACGTTTCAACCGTCTCGACGCCAATTCGGCTCGACCACTTGCGGACCACGGCGCCGTGGTTGGCCATCGTGTCGATCCATTTGCGAACGGCCGTACCGGAGCGGCGGTCTTCGCCTTGGTTCGTCACGCTGAACGCGTAGTTGTTCTTGAAGAAGTCGACGTGGCCGTACACGTGCGCCATCACGAGCTTCTGGTCCACCATCGAGTTGCCTTCGAGCAAGTATGCGACCGAGGGGTTGTTGTTGATGACCATCTCGTAGATCTTCGACAGGCCGTACTCCGCGCTCTTGCTGAGCTGCTCGTACTCCATGCCGAAGCGCCAGTGGGGGTAGCGCGTCGGAAATCCGCCGTACGCGGCGATCTCGTTCATCTGGTCGTAGGCGAGGATTTCAAAGCGGGTGGGAAAGAAGTCCAGGCCGTAGTCTCGAGCAAAACCCTCGATGCGTTTCTGCTCGTCCGCAAGGTAGCTCGGCAAGGCGCGGTGAAATTTGAAACCACTCATCCTATTTGCCCTTGGAGAGAAATTCGCCGATCGAACCCAGGATCGCATCCCGATCTGCAATCTCGCTCGTGATGACCCGTTCATCGCTGCCGAAGTGCTCGCGCAGATCCTTGATGAACTGACCGCTGCCGTACGGGCTTTCCACCTGGCCGTAGCAAAAGACATTGCTTACGGGCAGCAGGCGGTTTTTGAGAATGTCTACGCACAGAAGCGTGTCGTCGACGCTCCAGTTATCGCCGTCGGAGAAGTGAAACGGGTAGATGTTCCACTCGCTGGAGGCGTAGTCGGCGTCGATGATCTCCGCGCACGTCTTGTAGGCGCTGCTGATCATCGTGCCGCCGCTCTCACGGGTGCGAAAGAAGGTGTCGCGATCGACTTCGCGGGCTACGGCGTCATGAATGATGAAACGCGTTTCGATGCCTTTGTATTGCTTTCGAAGCCACGTATCGAGCCAGAACGACTCGATGCGCACAATCTCCTTCTGCTCGTCGCCCATCGAGCCAGACACGTCCATCATGTAGAGGATCGCCGCGTTGGCGACGGGTTCTTCGTCCGTGCGCCAAGACCGGTAGCGCATGTCGTCTTTCGTGGGGACGATGATAGGCCGCTCCCGGTCGTATTGGCCGAGCGCGATCTGACGACGCAAGGCCGTCTTGAAGGTGCGCTTAAAATGGAGAAGCGAGTTCGGCCCGACTTTGCGAATGCCCACGTAGCGATCCTTTTGATCGACGACGGTGGCCTTGCCCTTAGGCTCGATGTTCGGAAGCTCAAGCTCCTCACCGAGAATGTCCGCGAGCTCCTCGAGGCTGATCTCCACTTCCAGCGCGTGCTCGCCGGCTTCACCCCCGGCCTTCTTTCCCTGACCGGGCTTGCCCTGGCCTTGGCCAACGCCATCGCCTTCTTCGCCGTCGCCCTGACTGACCCCGCCCTGCTGCCGGTCCGCAAAGCGAAAGCGTGGAATGTCGATCTGCGGAATCGGAATCGACACCGTGTCGGCGCCCTGCTTTCCGATGAGCTCCCCCTGCGAGACGTACTTCTTCAGGTTCTTGCGTATCCGCCCGCGCACAATGTTGCGAAAGCGGCCGTGATCCTGGTCAATCTTGAGGGACACGCCCTAAGCCTATCACGCAGAAGGCAAGGCCGTAGAACGAGCGGCCCAGCTGTGAAAGGGGCACCACAGCGGTCAAAACGCAGCCCCGGCCGACAAGCGTCTTTCGGCGTGGCACCGTGTTTGCTGTGCCCCGGGCAATGCCACGTTGGTCTCCCATCCTCGCGCTTCTCTTCGTTGGCTGCGCCACGGCCGTCCCCGTGCAGATCTCGTCGACCCGCCTGCACCACGCGATGGTGCGCCTTCAAGTGCGACCGAGCGTCGAGGTCATGGGCGTTGAACTCGACCGCAACTCGCGCGTGCGTACGCCCGACGGCGAGCGATGGACCCTCGCCGAACTGGCCGATGGCTGCGCAAGCGACCCCGCGCGGCACCTTGCGAGCTGCCGGGTGCAGGCCAGCCCATGGTTCGAAATTGGGCGGCGCAGAGTTCGTCGACGCAAGGCAGCCAAACGTTTTGGCATGGGTGCTCTCACGGTGGGCGCGGTCGTGGGCGCCGCCGCCGCCGTGGGAGCACTGGCCGAAGCGCTCGGCGACGAAGGCCCCAATCCCGAGTTCTTCCCGGAACAATAGGAGCGCTTCGAACGTCCCAATCTCGGGCGTGGTCAGGTTGCATGGCTAAAATGCGACAACGGTTACCGCCCCTCTCGGCACGGGTCGTGCAGCGGTGACGGCGCATGAAACGAAAGCGAACCCTCATGCGCTCGCCGCTTCTTGCCCTCCTTTGCGTCGGCTGCGCAACGGTCCCGATTCAGGTGTCGTCGAACCGCCTCCACCGAGCCGTCGTGCGTCTTCAAGAGTCACCCTCCGTGGAAGTGCTCGGCGTCGAGCTCGATCGCGACTCGTGGGTTCGCACACCGACCGGTGCGCGCGTTCGCATCGTGGATCTCGCCGCAGGCTGCTCGGTCAACCCTTCCGTTTTGGTGTCGGGATGCGGCCTTCAGGAGAGCACCTGGTTCGAGATCGGCCGAGAACGCGCGCGTCGGCGCCAGCGTTCGGAGCGCACACGTCGAATCGGAGGAACGCTGGTGGAGGCGGGTGCCGCAATCGGCGCCGCGGCCGCGGCCTCCGCGGCGGGCGGCGAGTACGTCGAAGCGGAAGACGAAATCTCACTCGATAACCCTTGAGGGCATCGTTGGCTGCGAAGGACGTCTGTCCGCGCCGTCGACGACGCACACTCGGCTTCGCCGGAAGCCGGCGTACGGGCTCGCTTCGCGTCGCTCGTACGCTACGCGCAGGCCGTCGTCGCCTGCGGCGGCACGCACGAAGCGCGCGTCGAACGAATCCGCCGTCAGCGCTTCGAAGCTCCCATCCCGGAGGTCGATGCGCACCACTTCGCGGTCGAGGGAGGGATGCTCCACGCCGTGGGGTTCAGCTGGGCGCGAACCCGGCGCCTCGCCTGACGCAGAGCTGGCGTCCGGGTCCACTCCGTCGCCCGCGTCCACTCCGTCGCCCACGTCTGCTCCGTCGCCCGCGTCTGCTCCGGCGTCCCCCCCTACACCGCCGCCGACATCCTCGCCAACGCCGGCGTCCGCGCCGTCTGCGTCCATCCTCGCCGCATCGTGGCTCGAGCTTTCATCCGCCGGCTCTTCGGCGTCCAAGGGGTGAAGCTCGCCCGGACCGGGCACCCGCGCCGTGCCAAACAAGTAGCCGCCGGCCACGACCGGAAACTCCGGGCACACCGAAAGGCGCGTCCATGTGATCGCGTCGTCCGCATACTCGCCGACCCGTGGACCGACCGATTCGAAGGGCTGCTCGACCCGGGCGGCCTCACAGCCTTCCGCGTCCGCGCGCACGAGCACGAGCGCGCCTTCGTCGGACGCCGCAAAGAAGAGCGGGTAGGTCCGACCGCCAAAGCGCATGCGCACCTCGGGTTCAGCTGCGCCCAGCTTCACCAAGGCGATGTGATCGCGCGGTGGCAAACCGGAGGCCAGATGAAGACGACTGAGCTCATCCAAGTCGAGCTCGTCGATGTCGTCCACCGCTTCCGCTTCGTCCGCCTCCGTCAGCCCGCCCGGGGTCTCCGCGTTCAAGGCGCTGGCGCTCTGCGCTTCGAGCGCTCGCAAAGCGTCTGCCCGTATACCCGCCACCCGAACCGCTACATAGTCGGCGAGGCCTTCGCCCTCCCTCAAGCGCACCCAGACGCCTTGATGACCGAAGGGCGCTACTTCGAACGCTTCTCCACCCGCAACGCGAACGGCTTTCAGCACCGGATCACCGCTCGCGAAGGGGAGCGTTTCGAAGAGCACAAAGTCGCCTCGCAAACGCGGTGAACGAAGGCGCGCGGGACGCGCCGCGCGAACCAGAGTGGTCCCTTCGTCGCCGTCGACCACGCGAAGTGAAAACCCTTGTATGGACGCTTCGACGTAGGCGTAGCGCCCGGCATCGACGGACGCGTAGCTGTAGAGATCGCGGGCCGAAAGCACCGCACGCGGCGCCCCCTCACCCTGAAAGACAAGCTGCTCCGCCGATGGCTCGGGTCGAAGTCGGTGCGCCTCTTCAATCGGAAACACCGGCGCGCGGTCTTCCATCTGAAGCACGTAACCGCCCTCATCGAATCCGACGAGATGGGCGTCGCGGCAGCGCGGGGTGATGCAGCCTTCACCGTCGGCCTCGGCGCACGCCTGATCGTAGCGCCCGCGCTCATCGTCGCGGCGATTCGCCCGTCGCATCGCCCGTGAAAGCGTCGCGTGTTCCGCGGCCGCTGTCGCGCTTCCGCGCGGTGTGTGTTCAATCAACGTTTGAACCTGCGGCGAACGAAGCAAGCGGGCGACCGCGCTGGAAAAGAGTGCGTCCACACCACTGAGCCCGGCACGAACAAGCGCGGCGTCGTCTTCGCCCTCACCGTCGACCGCCACGACCAGGCGTTCCTCCTCGAAATCCGTCCCTGCCTGCGTGACGAGCCTGACTTCAACGAGCGCGGTCTCCCCTTCGCGCCTGAGCGCGTCGAGCGAAAGGCGTAGCTCCTGCGGGTGGCCTCGCGCCTCGCTTCCATGCCGCACGGGCACGCGAAAACCCTGGGTCTCGAGCTGAAAGGTAAGGCTGAGCGCAATGCTCTGACGACACGCTTCCGAGCAGCCCGTCACGACCACGGCCACTTCGTTCGCGCGCACTTCGCGGCGCGTCGAGTAGTAGAACAACGCTGCGCCAAGGGTGCTGAGGAGGATCATCAAGCGCGCTAGAGGCGCCCGCGACTTGCCCAAGGACGCGCGATCAAAGTCCTCATCGCTCAGCCCCGTCGCTCCCTTCGTCGCGTCCTCCAAGCCCACGCCGCTATAGGGTGACGCGAGCGCCCAAAAATGCCCGCGCTTTTTCACCGTTGCCACGCTTCAACGGTGTGAAGACAAGCAAACTTGCGTCCCCACCCCGTTCGGCGGATGCTTCGACGGTGCGGATTTTGGGCATCGACCCGGGTACCCGAAAGACCGGTTGGGGCGTGGTGGAGCGGCGCGGCACGCGCTTGATGGCTATCGCCAGCGGGATCCTACGCGTACCGGCCAAGGCCCCGCTGCCGGCGCGGCTCCATCAACTTCATGCCGGTCTTGAAGAAGTGATCGGCACATTCGAGCCGGCGGCGATCGCCCTTGAGGACATCTTCTTTGCCAAGTACGCCAACGCCGCGATGAAGCTAGGGCACGCCCGAGGCGTCGCCATGCTCGTCTGCGCCCAGCACGATCTCACCGTGCACGAGTTTCCGCCGGCCCTCGTGAAGCGAACGGTCACCGGGCGCGGAAATGCGCCGAAGGAGCAGGTCGCGCGCCTCGTGACGGCCGTGCTCGGCCTTCGCGAAACGCCGGGTGAAGACGCCGCCGACGCGCTCGCCGCAGCGATCACCTGCCTTCAAGCCCAAGGCAAGAGCGTGCGCTTGCTCAAGGGCTCCCGTCGCTAACCCGTCGTCCTCGCGGCAACACTCAAGGTTGCGTCCCACCGCAAGCCGAAAGCAAGAGCACGGCTTGCTCAAGCGCTCGGACCACTGGCCGTGCCAAGGGCGACATGGCGCACTCGAATTCGCCTTACGCCGATCGCCGGTCTTCCGAGAGCGTAAAACACGCACTCACGAAGGAACTCGGCGCGATTGTCGGGCAGATTTGCTTGTGCTCGGTAGCGAACCGTGGACACTCGCTCGGGGGGTCATCGTCGGCTATGGGCCGAAGGTCCGCCCGAGGAGAAATCGATGGAACTCAACAAGAAGACCTTCCTGGCGGCAGCCTTCGCCCTTGCCGCCTGCGGGAGCGAAGCGCCCGCCGAAGAAGAATCGACGGGCAGCGAAGAAGTGAGCGAACCGGCACCCCAGCCAGAACCGCCACCGCCGCCGCCAGCCCCCGAACCGGAGCCCGAACCGGAGCCCGAACCCGAACCCGTCGACTACGCCCCGGTCGACGAATAGGGAGCGCATGGCGCGCTTGCCGTTCGGGCTGCTCGCGCTCCTATGCGTACTCACTACGGTTCACCGTGGTGAAGGGCAGCGCCGCACGCCCAACCTGGCCCTCGACGTTGGCGAGGGCTGGGTACCGCCACTCTTTGCCCAAGATCGTTCAACGTTTCGTCCGATCTATGTGGCGCTCGCCCAGGAACGCTTTGACGCGCTGCCGGGCGACCTCGGCGCCCGGGCCGCACGCGATCGCTACCTCGAAGTCTACGGGGTGGCGCCTACGCTTTCGGTCCTGCGCCGCCGCCTCGCCGCAGTGACGCAGCGCGCGTGCGATGTCGATCACGATGCGATCGTCGCATTCGGCCGGCGCCGAAACGCAGCCGCCGGCCTTGGAGCGCTCGATGCCGACGATGAACGACAGGCCGAGCGCCGTATCTTTCGCAACGAAGAGCTTCGCCTTCGCGGCGCGCTCGCCGGCCGCGCCGAGCGCACGCTCGATCGTCATCAGCGCGCAATGACGCAGCGCCTTCGCGAATGGCGCCGCGGCCTGCAGGCGGTCCGGCAGCGCCTTGCGTGCGAGGGCTTCCTGCGGGGCACCGTCCCCACCACGCCGTCCATCGACTGGAAGACGGAGGCAGCGATCGCCGAGTTTGCCCGTCGCCACCGCATCTACGCCCGCGGCGAGCTTCAAGGAAGTGTGCTCGAGGCGCTTGCCGCATCCCCGGAGGAACTCGAACGACGCGCGCTCGTGCGCGTACTGACGGAGCGGGCTCGACTCGATTGGGGCATTCTCGCCGACGGAACAGGCACCGCCGACAACGAACTGGCCCGCGTTCGGGCGCACCTGGAAGCGCAGCTTGCGATCGGCACGGTGGAAGGCGCGCGCACCTTTCTCGACGAGCTCGGCACGATTCCCGAGCGGCGTTTGCTGTCGATCGAAGGGTTCGCCCTCCCCGAAAGCCACGGGTCGAACCTTGAACTCGAAGTCGTCATCGACCGCGGCGACGTGCGCTACGACCCGCCCTTCGACAGCGAAGGCCAGCGCATCGACCAGGCGCCCCTCGAGCACCCGCCCACCCTGGAGCTCCGCAACACAACGACGGGCGAGAGCCTCGTTCGCTGGCCCACCACCATCGGCGGCTGGCGCCAGGAGCGAAGCGGCGACTCCGTCGTGTGGCGCTACAAGGAATCGCCCGTCGGCCGCGGCCATTGGGAGCGCATTGTGGCCGCGCCCGTTTGGCTCCCGCCTGCGAGCACACCTGATGAGAGCCTGCGCGTGGAGGATGCGAGCACGGGCCAAACGGTGCTTAGGCGTACGCTCCTCGGCCCAGGCTATGCGTCCGCCTACGGCTTGGTCGCGGCGATCCATCGCCGGCGCGTGGGCGCGCGCACGACGGACGAGGGCATTCGTACGCATGGAAGCGTCGACTACACGAGCGTCTTTGGCGACTTCTCGCACGGCTGCCATCGGCTGCAGAATCACCGCGCCGTCGCGCTCTTCTCGTACCTGATCGCCCATCGAAACCACCGCTACGAAGGCCCCGTGCGCGCTGACTACCGGCGTGTCGTCGACCTGGGTGATCGGCGAGAGACTCTCAACGTCGAGGTGCGCGGCGAACGCTTCGTACTCGATCCGCCGATTCGCTTCGAAGTTCGTGAAGGCCGCATCCTTGGAGACCTCCGCCGCCCTTCGGACGACGCCTTTCCCGTCGCCTCGGGCGCAAGCGACTGACCAGGGCGAGTCATCGCAGGTGTGAGTCGCGGTCTAACGCGTTGTTCGCGGGCTACGCGAGGTTGGCGAGGGCTTCGCGCAGGAGCGCACTCGTATCCTTACCCTCGACATTCAGCGACTCGCAGGCGCGCTCCGCTGCCGCGGGCTTGTATCCCATCTGCACCAGCGCTCCGACGACAACGGCAAGCGGTCCGGCAGCCTTGGGCTTCGCACGCTCAGCCGGACGCGCCGCTCGAGGCGCCCCGGCGACGATCAGCTTGTCCTTGAGATCGAGGAAGAGCCGCTCCACGGTCTTCTTGCCCACACCGCTAATGCCCTTCAGCGCCGCACGGTCCTCGCGCTGAATTGCCGAAGCCAGCTCCGCTGCGTTGAGCGCGCCCAGGATCGACAGCGCTAGCTTCGGGCCGATGCTGGAAACCCCGAGAAGCATGCGAAAGGCGTACTTGTCTTCGGCCGACTCAAAGCCGTAGAGCGTCAGCGCGTCCTCGCGGGCGTGCGTGTGCACAAAAAGCGTCACCTCGCCCGAACCGAGCCGACCGGCGGCGCCCAGGGGCACGTGCACCTCATAGCCGACGCCGCCAACCTCCAGCAGCACCGAGCCATCAAGCTCTTGCTGAACGATGACGCCCCGCAGTCGACCGATCACTGTCGTTTCTCCACCGGGCCGCCATAGCAAGCCACCGACGCCGCGTCGATGAGCTTTGACTCAGGCAGTGCACGAATGCGTTTCCATAGTTGCACAAACGCACCCTTGCATGCGGTCGAACCACCTTTATGTAGCGATCATTCCAAAATAGCGGCGACGACGCCGGATGGGAGACAGAGACATGGCACGATTTGAAAATCAGAGCTTCGTGATCACCGGAGGTTCCGGCGGCATTGGCCTTGCGACAGCCCTTCGCCTGAAGGAGGAGGGCGCCAAGGTGCTCGTCACGGGCACGAACGCGCAGAAACTGGCAGCGGCCGCCGAACACGGATTGCTGACCCTCAAGAACGACGCCGGTGATCCCGCCGCCGCCGAGGCCCTGGGCGAGTTCGTCAAGGCCAACTTCGACCGCATCGACGGCGTATTCCTCAACGCGGGGTACGGCCTCTTCGTCCCGCATACGGACGTTACCGCAGACCAGTACGACCAGCAGTTCAACGTGAACGTGCGAGGTCCCATTCTGCACGCGAAGGTGCTTTCGCCCCTGCTCAAGGACGGCGGCTCGATCCTCATCAATACGTCCGTGGGTCAAAACCTCGGCATGCCCGGCGCGGTGCTCTACACCGCTACGAAGGGCGCGCTGCGCACCGTCGTCCGTACGCTCGCCGCCGAGCTCGCGCCGCGCAACGTGCGCGTCAACGCCGTAAGCCCAGGTCCAATCGGCTCCGACTTCTTCGAACGAACCGGCATTCCCGCGGATCAGGCCGAAGGAATGGCCGCGCATATTCAAGCGCAGGTTCCCCTCGGACGCTTTGGCGAGCCGAAGGAAGTGGCGTCCGTCGCTGCCTTCATGCTCTCCGGCGACGCCTCCTATGTGACCGGCGCTGAGTTCGTCGTCGACGGCGGCATGACCCAGGTCTGAGCGCATGGGCTCACGCACGCACCCCGGCCGGCCGCGAAAGGTGTCGGTGGAGGATACGCTCGAAGGCGCGCTCCAGTTGTTCTGGGAGCGCGGCTACGAGGGGACCTCCATCGCCGACCTCTCGCGCGCCCTCGGGGTGAGTGCGTCGAGTCTCTACGCGACCTTCGAGAGCAAAGACCGCCTCTACCTTCGCTGCATGCGTCACTACGGCGAAACGCGCAGCGAGTTTGTTCAAGAAGCCCTCGCGGAAGAGAATGGCATCCACGCGCTCCAGGCGCTGTTGATCGGCGCGGCCCTCGCCTACGGAGAGTCCGGCGCAGGCTGCGCCATCCTTGCGGCCCAACCCGGCGCTGCGGTCGATACGGAACTGAGCGAGATGCGCCGGAAGGCGCGCGAACGAATCACGCGACGCATTCGACGCGCCCAGCGGGAGGGCGACGTGACGCGCGACCTGCGCGCCTCCGACCTCTCGGCGTACGTGCAGACAGTGATGGGCGGGCTGTCCGGGGCGTCGCGCGATGGTGCAAGCGCAGCTCAGCTGCATCGTGTCGCCGAACTCGCCAATGCGACCATCGAAAGTTGGCGCGCGTAGCGCGTTCTTTCACGCGAAGCGCGGAGCGGCGCGCGAACGTCCGGTGCGGATGCTCCTGCGGGCGATCGTGGCATCTTGCTACGATTCGGCTGTACGTTCGCCCGATTAGGCCCTAGGACACTCGGGTGCCAAGGCGCCTGATCACCATTCCTACGCTCCTGCTTATCTGGATGCTGATGGTGGCGTCGACGCCGATTTGGCTCGTCGCTGGCCTTGTGCTTGGCGTGATTCGGCGCCGACGCTTCATCGCCCTTCGCCTGCTCGCCTTTGTGCTGGTCTTCACGACGATGGAGGTGCTCGGCCTGAGTGCCATGCTCGGCGCCTTCTTGGTGGGTCGGGCAAGCAATCAGCGCTTTCACCACCGGCTTCAGGCGTGGTGGGCCGGCTGCCTCTTCGCCGCCGTTCGATTTGTGCTGAAGCTCGAGGTGGAGGTGACCGGGGACGAGGTGCTGGCGCAGGGTCCGTACCTGTTGCTGATGCGCCACTCGAGCTTGGCGGACACGCTCCTGCCGGCGGCGCTCGTCAGCCGGAAGCACGGTACACAGCTGCGCTACGTGCTCAAGAAGGAACTTCGCTTCGATCCCTGCCTTGACCTCTGCGGTAGCCGCCTCCCCAACCACTTCATCGACCGGAGCAGCCCCAACGAAAACGAGCTGCTCGCGATCGCGCGCCTCGCCGAAAACCTCGGACCAAAAGACGGCGTGCTCATCTATCCGGAAGGCACCCGCTTTTCCGAGCGACGCCGTCAGAAGCGACTCGCCGATCTCGAGGACCGCGGAGCTGCCCTACTCGAGCAAGCGCGCGCCCTCAAGGCCACGCTCGCGCCTAAGATTCGCGGCGTCGCTGCCCTTCGCTCGGCAGCGCCTGCGGCGGACGTCGTCATCTGCGCGCACCACGGCTTTGAAGGCTTTCGCACCTTGGGCGACGTGCTCAGCGGCGACATGGTTGGACGAACCGTGTCCGTGCGCTTTTGGCGAATCGCCGCCGACGCCGTTCCCGCCAGCCAGGGGGATGAACTGCTGCCCTGGCTCTACCGTGAGTGGGCCGAAGTCGATCGCTTCGTCGTCGAACACGCAGCCTGACGCTCGCCTGTGAGCATGCTCATGCCGCGCTGCGACTTCGCGCGGCGAGCGCCGTCTCCCGGGACGTGCGGAGTCTGCGCGCTTCCTTGCGCTCTCGCCGCCGATCGAAAGGAACGGAACCGAAGCGATGCTCATTTTGGCGAACGTACTTGGCGGGGCACTCATGTGCCTTGCGATCCCCGTCCTGATCTTCTTGGTCGTGGCCCTTCGCATGCCGTGGCTGCTACGCGCTCTGCGCGGCGGGAACAACGATGAAGCGGTGGGGCCAAATCGGCCTCCGGGCGTGCCGCATCCCGCCGCTGCGTCGAACACAAAGACCGCCGCCATGAACCACGCTTCGGACCTGCTCCTAGTGCATCGAGATTTCGACGCGGCCATCGCCGCGTACGACGCGATCGCGCGAGACTATCCGGAGGAGCGGGCCGTCGCGCTGAACCAAGCGGGCGTCGCGCACTTCTTCAAGGGCGACTACGAGCGAGCCGTCGAGTTCTACCGCGCCGCCGGCGACGCAGGCTTCGACCCGTCGATGACGCGGGACAACCTCGAAGAAGCCGAAGACGCGATACGGTCGCGCCGATAGGGGCGCCTGCGACCGAAGCCCTGCGGAGCGAGACGATCGGCCGTCCGTCCGCGACACCGCGCCCACATGAGCGCACATCGCCAAATTCCCAGCGTATTGAGCGATGGCACGAGCCGTGCTTCGCATACCCGACGAACACCCACCCTGCACCAACGCCATGACCAACAACGACCCTTACTCCACCCTCCTCTCGCACGCTGCGGCGGCAACGCTGAACCGTCAGCTTCACATCGCATCGACGTTTCCTGACGTCTTCGGACCCGTGGACATCAACCTCGCCGAAGGCTGGGCGCGCTGCCTGAGCAGCGAACGCACCATGCCGATTCAGGTGCTCGGTTCGGAAGCGCGCAACGCCGCGGGAAAACGCACCTGGCTTTGGGGCTGGGCCAACCGTTCGCTCCCGCCGCAAGTCACCGAGCTCTCACGGGCGTTCCTCGATCTCTGCCAGAGCGGCGGAGACCGCACGAACCCATTTGCTCCGATCGCCATGCTGCAGGAGTCTGAGCTAGAACTCGACGAACACGACCGGACCCAAACGGGGCCCGCATTCGCCGCGCTCTGCGTGTTCGCCTTCAACGCGCCCGGATTTCTTCGCATCGAAAACGGTGACGCGTGCATCTACCTCAGCGTGCACGACGAAACGCTCTTCGAAGGACCGAGTCCGATCCCGACAGCAGCGATCGTGGCACGCTTTCCGACGATTCTGGACGCGTCCTTTGCGCCGCCCGAACAAGGGGGGATTGCGATTCCCGACCCGGTGCAGGCCCTCTATGCCCTTTGCGATCACTTTGACATCGACTGCGAAGCGATGGGGGATGGACGCTTTGCGATCACTGGACCGGACGGTGAGGCGGATGCCCTTCTCAACGACGAGGGCATTAGCTTCACGCTGCGCGGCCCCGCTACCGTTCAGGACGAGAACGGAAACGTGAGCGACTTCGTGGGCGCGGACGGCCTGAACCTCGAAGACGACGTGAGGAAGCACGAGGCCATCGTCGCTGCGATGGGCCCCGTCGGCGAAGCGGCCGCCGCCGTGAACGAAGCCGCAGGCCTGCTCGTTCGCCAGGACTTTGACGCCGCCATCGACGCCTACTCGGCCATCGCCGAACGCTACCCCGAAAAGCGCGCCACCGCCTTTAGTCAGATCGGTGCAGCATGGTTCTTCAAGAACGAATTCGCGCGCGCAATCCAGTTCTACCAGCTTGCGCTGCGCGAAGGCGCGAGCGCCGACATGATGCGCGACAACATCGAGGAGGCCACGGCTGCACTCGCCGCAAGCGGGAACATGCACGTCACGGCCGAGCGCGATCCAACGCAGCACCGAACGGGCGAACCGGACCCCAGCGGTCTTGCGCGGCGCGAGCGAACGCGGGCCGAACTCAACGCCCAAGGCTTTCAGTTTTCGAGCGCCCTGCCCACGACGCTTCATCGCGCGGGCATCGGCGCAGCGCTTCGTCCGCAGGAGGAGATCGCGCAGCGTTTGCTGGCCCTGCAGGCCCTCAACCTCTGGGTCTTTGCGCAGCAGCAGCCCGATCAGACCGTGCTCGATTACGTTGCGCAAAACGAGCTCGGTCGCGGCCTTACAAGCGACGAGCAGGCGATTCTCTCAACGCCGCGCTCAGCGGCCTTCGAGCGCTACGCAGGGCGGATGGGTTGGACGCAGGAAAACATGTGGCCGCTTGCCTGGATCCTTGGCTTCGAGATGAAGCCCACGCCTTTTCACGGCCTCATCGATGACGCCGTGGTCGGTCCAATGATCGGCGCCATGCCCGCTCTCGATGGTTCGCTTCAAGCATTTCTTGAGCAGGCGCAGACGCGAAGCGACGACGACGTTCTTGACCTCGAAGATCTCTTCTACGCCGCCCATAACTCCGCCCGCGCAGCGCAGATCGGCCATCCCGGCGCCGTCCCTCCTGGTTTTGACCCCGCACGAAACGGCGGCGCCATTCACGAGCGACGGCACGGGCTGACATGGGCCGTTTCGCCGGGCATCGCCTGGCCCGACACGGACCTCAGCTCCTAGAGACCGCGAAGGCAAGCGCGACTAGATCTACGCTGGGGAAAGCTTCAGCACGAAGCGGCGGGCGGGCCGCCGAACTTGAGGACGAAGCGGCCGACGAGACGGTCCGTGAACGAAACGAGAGTGAGCACCATGAATCAAACGGAAGCCGACCATCTCCTTCAAAGCCTTGCAAGAACGATCGCCCAGGCGGCGCACGAGCAGCCCGAGTGGGAATCCGCCCTGGCGATCATTCACGCTGACCAAGGCTCGGTAAACGCAAGCGCGTACGTCTACGATGCAAAGGCCCACGCGCCCCTCCTTATCGAGGACGACGCGTTCTTCGTCGACCTCTTCGACTTCTACGACGCCACCACCGAGAACGAAGCCAACCCGTGGAAGGCCTGTCTGTTCGGCGTTTCAAAGCAGGGTGAATTCCGCCTCCGCTTCGGCCACGAAACGGACCAATGGCGAATCACGCCGGCAAACATCGACACGCTGCCCGCCGAGCTCCGTCCTTCTTTCGATGCTTCGTGAGCGCCGAGCGCAAGCGCTAGTCCAGTCTAGAAGAACGCCGTCAAACCAAGACGGGGGACGACGAATACCTGCGGCGATCCGAACACGTCGTCGAAGGTGTCGAAGTCCGTGACCACGTTCACGGCCAGCTCCACGGCCAGTGAGCGGTTCACTTCAAAGACGGCACCGCCCCCGAGCGTCAGACCGATGGAGGGGCGGTAGCCGCTATCCAAATCCAGTGAACCGGTGCTTACGGCCCGCCACATCGTTCCGCGAACGCTAAAGGCAGCGAACGGAATGACGCGGGACGCGTTCAAAAACTGATACCGCGCACCCAGCGATACGTAGAGCTGCGCCAGATGACGAATGTCCTCGGTGCCTGAACCGTTGATGAAGTAGCCGACGTGCACCTCCGGCACGATCGAGCCGAACTCCCAACCGGCGCGAAGGCCTGCTCCTATGCCCGCACCCGGATCCCAACGCACGACGTCGCTGGCCGCACCACCGCTCGTGAGAAAGAAGGGCACCGCAAGGTAGAGCGTCGTGTGCCGGGCACCGCGGGGAGGCTCGGCGGGCGCTTCGTTCGCCGTCGCCGCATCCGCCGTCGCCGAATCGTTGTTGGCCGTGGGCTGCGCATCAATAAACACCGAGTCTTGCGCGCCTGCGGTCGAGGTACCGAAGGCGCAAGCAAAGCCCACCAAGGCAAGCGTCAACAACGTTCGTAAAAGGCTTTGCATAGCTCGAAGTCTCTTGATCAAGGACGCGCACGGAGGGGGGCTCAGGGAGCGTACTCGCGACGCGCCGCCGGACGGAGGAAGGCGTAGAAGAGCATCAAGGAAAACGGCGTCGCCCAACACGAAGGCACGGCGAGACCGGCGTAGAGCAGACCCAGGAAGCGCCCCCAGATGCGGCCGCGCCAAACGCCAAAGGCCGAGACGGGCGCCAAAACCGCCCCAAGCGCAGTGTGAGGAATGCACCAAAGCAACGCGCCCGAAGCGAGCGCCGTCAGGGCATCGAAATCGTAGCTCTCCGTTGCCGGCAGCCCCGGGGTGGACGGTTCGACTTGGCCCGCCAGGACGACCAGCGTTGCTACGACGGACCAGTGGGCAAGGGCTAGAAAGATGAGCAAGAGCGCAGACACACGCCGAAACGTGGACCGCTCGCCCGAAAGCACCGCCGCCAACTCGCGCAGCACCTGCGCCATCGAGACGTAGCGCCGGGCCGGATCGAGCGCAGTCATGCGCTGCACCAGCGGCCCGATTTCACGAGGCGCCGGCGCGCCTCCGTGCGTGAGCGCGTCCCAAAGCAAGAGGCCAAAGGCGTACTGATCGGAGCGAGCATCGCCGCCGTGCCCAGCCCTCTGCTCCGGCGCCAGGTAGCGAGGTGTACCTCCACGCAAGGGGGATGACGCCGCATCCGCGAGCCCAAGATCGGCGACGCGCACTCGGCCGTCGTTTCCAACGAGCACGTTGCTGGGCTTCACGTCACGATGAACGAGCCCCGCTTCATGAAGCGCCTGCAGTCCTTCGCCGACGGCAACGAGAGCGTCGAGCCGCTCATGGATGCTGGGCTTTTGGCCCGTCGTCCACGTGGCAAAGTCTTGACCTTCGACGAGCTCGCTCACGACGAATACGGCCTCCGCGCGTTCGATCACGTCGAACACGGCCAGCACGTTTGGGTGGTTAACCCGTGCGAGCGCCCGCGCTTCGGCCACCGCCGCCGCGCCCCCGGCGCCCACCATTTTTAGGGCGACGTAACGGCCGAGTTGCCGATCGAACGCGCGAAACACCATGCCCATGCCGCCGCGCCCGAGCATGCCCTCAATGCGAAAGCGTGAAGTATCCTCCGTCGCATCCGAGTTCGCCGCGAAGGCCCCCAGCACCACCTGCTCACAGGACGGGCACGCATGCAGATGGGCGACGAGCGCCTGGCTTGCTTGGGGCTCGAGTTCACCGTCGATAAAGCGCGCCAGGAGCTCGGTATCGGGACACTTGCCATCGCTGGCTCCGGCCCACGTGTCCGCGTCATGCACGCCCGCGTGTGATGCCCTATCGTGGGCCGTCCCATTTACTCGACCGGACACGGCCTACGTGATGACGTCCTCCGAAACCCTCCGCAACCAATACGACGCCGCCTGCGCGCGATGGCCCACGTTGCGCGTAGCGTTTGGCGCATTCGAATCGCATGTTGGCGGCCCCGTCACGCATGCAGCCGACGCGTTTATCGTGGTGGCGTACCTGACGGGCTCACAGGGCGCTGCGGACCTTCTCGTCAACATGGTGCATGAACTAAGCGCGTCCATTCCCGGTGAATCGGACGAGCTCGCCGCACGCTGCATCGACCATCTGCTCTTCGCCACGGGTGCCCATCCGCCGCGAATCGCGAGCTACCGCGGACGCGGCAGGCTCCGGACCTGGCTTCGCGTCGTCGCCAGCCGACTCAGCGTCGACTCCCATCGCGGCCAACCCAACGCGCTCGCCGAGCCGCCAAGCGGCTTTATCGCGGCCGCCGCCAACCCCGAAGACGCCGTGGCGCGCGCGGAGCTTCAAGCCATCTTTTCCGCCGCTGCCGAAGCCGCCTTTTCCATGCTCGACCGCCGTCTTCGCCGCTGGCTACGGTACCGCTACGTCAACGGACTCAGCATCGACGATGCGGCGCGCATGCAAGGCGTGCATCGGGCAACGGCGGCCCGTCAAATGAGCAAGGCTGAGGACGTGCTTCGCAAGCGGATGTACGAAGAGCTCGCCGAGCGGCTTCGCGACCGCGGGCTCGCGCCAAGCGATGCGGCCTTGCTGACGAATGCGGAGCTTAGCCTTAGCCGACTGCTTCGCTCGACCCATGTCGAGCAATGAACATGCGGAGGGGCGGCGCTCGCTAACGCTCCAAGCCAACGGCGAGCTCGAACATCCCGGCGGGGCTGGCGGACGTGAGCGATGCGGTGATCCGCTCGCTCCCGGGAAAGACCCCGTTTGAGCCGCGAATTGCGCCCTGAAAGCCTTCGACGAAGCACTCGAAGGTGAATTCGGCAGCGGGAAAGTCCTCGTAGGTCCACGTGCCGATGAAGGTCGGTGCGTCAGGACGCGTGAACACCTTGGTGGTGCTCGTACCGCAATCGCGAAAGATGTGATCGAAGATGCGCGGCCCGTAGCGAAACATCGCGACGTGCGGGTTGTCGGGCACTCGAAGGATCATCTGCACAAAGTTGCGGAGAAGCGGGCGGCGTAAAAGCTCCTCAAAAGCCGCCTCCCAAAAGCGTTCGTTCGCTGCGCCTTCACCGACCCGTTCGCGAATCAGGTCGCTCAACTCCATGTGGTGGGCCATGGGGATCCAGCGCAGGGCGTTAAGCGAAGCGAAGCTGTCACGCGCTGGGGCGGTGAGCGCCGACTCGATCGCCTGACGGTGCTGCCCGTACTGGTTTCGCAGCGTCGTCAGAAGGGACTGGCCGACCGCCGCCCGCGCCACCGGTTCGCGTGTTGGGCCCAAAGCCATATGGGGGTGATAGTCGATCGCGCCGCAAAACCCAACGCGTTCACGGCCGGACCTTCGCTTCCCAAAGCGTTTCTTGTTTGATTCGCCGCAATGACAAACGGGCAGGGCGCGCAGTCGTCGAACGCATGCCAGCTTTTCGCACGGAGCGGAGCGTTCGAACCGGACCCCCGCAAACGAATCAACGTGCACTCGATGCGCCGGGGCAAGCGAAGTACGCTACGCCCCATGCACTTCGCTGAAGCCTCTCCTGCTCGAGTGCCTGCGGTCCTGGCCCTGGGCCTGCTCGCGGGATGCGCCGCCAGCCCCGTACGACCGACCGAAGTGGGAACCGAACCGGTGGCCGCCGTGCTCGACGATTGGCACGACGCCGCTGCGCAAGCCGACATGGAGCGGTACTTCGCCCACTTCGCGCGCGATGGCATCTTCCTGGGCACGGACGCCACGGAGCGCTGGACCGTCGACGAGTTTCGCGCGTACGCCCGCCCCCATTTCGAGGCCGGCCGCGCGTGGGCGTTTCGCTCCGTACGCCGAACGATCGTGATCGAAGGCCACCTCGCCTACTTCGATGAAGACCTCGCCACGGAAAACCTCGGTCCCGCCCGCGGAAGTGGCGTGCTTCGGCACACGCCGGTCGGCTGGCGCATCGTTCAATACAACCTGGCCATCACCGTACCCAACGAGAACTTTGCCGCGGTTCGGCAGGCACTGGAACTCGCGG